>NZ_KV809479.1:274123-346717 GCF_001812565.1 Staphylococcus sp. HMSC059F04
TATATTGGCAGTAGTTGACTGGATTGAAAATACGTTTATACCAAGCTTTTTTCAATCCCAGTCAACCTTGCCAGGGCGAGACTAGGAATTCATCATGAATTCTGTCTCGCCCCCTATTTTTCCTAGGAATGATGTTCTAGATTCGTAAATAATTTACTACTATTAATAACCTAATATTGCTTTAATTGAAAAACCAATAAGCACTGACACCGTAATCATAAAGAATCCAGGAATAATAAAGCTGGTCACTTTAGTGCGCTTCGTTTCATCTAAATCAACTGCAAAGAGTAAAGTAGGTTGTGCTGGGATGACAAAGTTCACATTTATCGTTTGCACCATAGCGACAAAAAACATTGGTGGGATACCTATACTAAGAACAATAGGAAACATAATCGAAGCTGTTGCAGTCTGTGATATAACAACTATCGCTACAATAGAGACTAAAAGAATAACTAACCATGGTGCTACTTGAATCACAGCACCTACATCTTCCTTTAAAATTTTTAAATTTTGAGGTGCATTAAATACCGTGGCACCTAACCATCCAGGTCCAAGAACCGCAAATAAAGCACCTATAGCTGATTGTGTAATGTGTGATGATAAGATATCCGTCGTATCAATTTTATTTAATAATAGATTGATCGCAGCAGCTAAATACATAAAGAATTGAACAATTTCAGTCATCGTTACTTCTACTGACTTACCATCTATATTAAAGCTTGGCATCAATTGCGGAAAAATTCCAAATGTTAATATCCCGACTACACATAATAAGAAACTAGCCACACCAATTTTTACTTTTGATGGAAACGTGGTTGGTACTTTGACTTCTAAATCTTTCAATTCAAAACGTTGTGCTTGTTCTTTTTTGCGTCCAGCCAAAGTACAAAATACACTTAATAGCAACATTGTCAAAATTGCTGTAGGAAAAACAACACTTAAATATTTGCCCATACTAATGTCATAACCTGCTAACACCGAGATGATATAAGCTGTAGCTGCAGCTGCAGGACTACATAGTAATGCTAAGTTTGCTGTCAATACAGAGGCAATCAAAGGGCGTCTAGGTTGAATACCTGCTTTCATTGCTGTTTTCGCAATAATCGGTTCTAATGATAAAGCAATATTCGCAGTACCAATACCAAAAACAAAGATAAAGACAATAATCGGTGAAATAAAAATAATAGATTTTGGATATTTTTCAATCACTTTAGAAGCTAAATATACTAAATAATCTATACCGCCTGTTGACTGGAGTGTACCCCCAGCAATACCAATAGAAAGAATAATTAAGACTGCTGTAACTGGAGCAGATCCAGGGGGTAATTGAAAAACAAATATCATAATGAGTTGCGCCACAATTGCGAAAATACCACAACCTAAAGCGCCTGCAGTTCGTAATCCTAATAAAATAGCTGCAATCATAATTCCTATTTCTATGGCAAAAAGAATCATAATCTTAACTCCTAACACAATTTCTTTGTGATATTTTTAACATTAAATATTTTATCACTATAGAATGCAAAAAGTATACAAAAATGTATATATATTTGTCTTATAATAACTTAAATTGTGACAAAAATAAAAGAGATGCGTCACTTCGACGCTATCCCTCTTAAATATTTATTTATTTTGTGATGATTGTTTTTTCTGGCGCTGTTTGCGATAGTGACGTTCTTCTAATATTGAACCAACAATCAAACCAATAGCTATGAGCCATTGCCCGATGATGATGATTAACTTCATATACATCACTCCTATGCACCTTAAGTCATGCACTTATACTATTTGTATTCCCTATTACTTTATGTTTAATCTTCTACATAAATGACTGGGGTTCCTTTTTTTAAGGATGCTGGAACATTAATGACACGTTGATTTAATGAACCTTTATAAGCTAAATTAGGCTGAAATAGCGCTTGTATAAATGGACCGTCTACTAAGACATCAATCAAAGATAATAGTTGATGTCTTATTCCTGCATCATGACTTAAATATTCATACAAAAATCCTGTCCATACCCACAATGATTTGCGGTGTCCAAACTTTTGACGAAAGGCACGAGCAACTTTCAAGGTAATATCAACATTACAAAATGGTTCACCACCGAGTATACTCAATCCAGCAATATAGTCCGGTTCACAGTAGTGCAAAATTGCTTCAAGCGTTTCATCATTAAAGGGTTCGCCGTAAGTAAAACGTTGAGCAGCTACATTGTAACATCCTTCGCATAGAAAGGGACAACCTGATACATACATGCTGACGCGAACGCCTTCACCATCAACAAAACTATGTTGTTCAATTTTGGCAATATAACCACGACCTTCTGTAACGTCAAGTACACTCATTTTATTTTGGTTCCTTCATATGTTTAACTCTTGCGCAAATTTCTTTTTGACGTCCTTCAATCACAGGTCGTTGTACTGGATTTCCTAAATAACCACATGTTCGTTTGACCACATCTACTGTTTTAGGATCATGATTACCACAATGTGGACATGTATATCCTTGAGCAGTTGTTTCAAAATCTCCTTCATAGCCACATTCATAACAACGATCAATTGGTATATTTGTTCCTAAATAACCAACTTTATCGTAGGCATAGTCCCAAACCGCTTCAAGCGCCTTTAAATTATGATTTAATTTTGGATATTCGCAATAGTGAATAAATCCACCGCTTGCGTAGTATGGATAATCCTTTTCGAAATCTATTTTTTCAAAAGGTGTAACATCTTTTCGCACATCATAATGAAATGAATTTTGATAGTACCCTTTATCCGTAATATCTGGTATAGAGCCAAATCGTTCATAATCTAAGCGGCAAAAACGGTCTGTCAATGATTCGCTCGGTGTACTATAAATACTGAACCAAACGTCCGTCTCTTCCGTCCATTCTAATTGATAATCCTTCATTTCTTTTAATATATCTAATGTAAAGGCCTTGGCATCTGGATTTGTTTCCCAGTTTGGACCATAAAATACAGTAGCTGCTTCGTATAACCCAATATAACCCATAGAAATCGTAGCACGGCGATGTTTAAATAAATCTGTAACATCTTCACCTTCTTGTAATTTATATTTAAAGGCGCCACTTTTATACAAAATCGGAGCATTTTCAGGAACCGCTTGTGCAACACGCTCAATACGATAAAGTAAGGCTTCATGTAAAATATCCATACGCTCATGGAAAAGTCGCCAAAACGTTAACTTATCGCCTTGAGACTCAATCGCAATACGCGGAATATTTAATGTTACGACACCTAAATTACATCGACCACTATTCTCAAATTGTCCTTGAGCATCACGCCAAGCTGGTAAAAATGAACGACAACCCATAGGTGCTTTAAAATCACCTAAAATATCAACCAGTGTATCGTAGTTTAAAACATCTGGGTACATGCGTTTCGTTGAGCATTTTAAAGCGAGTTGCTTAACATCATAATTAGGGTCTTCTTCGCTAAAATTAACGCCTTTTTTTATCGTAAAGACTAATTTTGGAAAGATTGCAGTAATTCTATTTTTACCTAGTCCTTTGATACGTGTGTTCAAAATTGCCTGTTGAATTTTTCGACTTAGTTTATCTGTTCCTAAACCAAATCCAAGTGTTACAAATGGCGTTTGACCGTTTGATGTGTACAATGTGTTTATTTCATACTCTAAACTTTCTATAGCATCATTAACATCTTTAGTTACTTGTTGATCTACATAATCTTCTATAGCATCTGCTCTAACAAATGTTTCAGCAACTTTGCGGTGATGTGCTTCATTATGTCGTGCATATGTACTAAGTAATTCATCAACACGGTCGACCGTGCAGCCACCATATTGGCTACTAGAAACATTGGCAATAATTTGTACAAGTTGTGCGGACGCCGTTTGAATTGATTTCGGTGTAGTGACATTGGCGTTCCCAATCTCAAACCCATGCTGTAACATTGATGTTGCATCAATTAAGCAGCAGTTTGTTAAAGGTTGGAATGGGTGATAATCTAAATCATGAAAATGTATATCTCCATTCTTATGTGCTTGTGCGACTCTTTTAGGTAATAAATGTTGTAATGCATATGACTTTGAAACGACACCTGCTGTTAAATCACGCATCGTTGAAAATGTATTGCTATCTTTATTGGCATTCTCATTTACAATTGCTGGATCTTTGGTAATGAGACCTTGTAATTCAGCTTCAAGTTGTTTCATAAAAATCATTCCATTTCTATATATAGTACTTATATTAAACTTATAACACTATATATAGTATTTCAAATAAAAACCCACATGTTAACATAACTGTCAAAGAGTTGTTAATAATCCTTGAACTTTGAGCAGCAGACAATAAAAAATCCTACAATATTGTTGAAGCACAATATTGTAGGATGAACCGTTCAAATAGTTGATTATGAGATGTAATTGTAAGAGCTTGCTTGACTTGCTGAAATTGTACGTGTAGAGACAACGCCAGGTCCGCCATTGTAATTCATTTCTGATACTTTAACTGAACCATCACTATTGACTTTTTCAACATAAGCGACATGACCATATGCACCTTGAGATGTTTGCATTACCGCACCTTGTTTTGGTGAATTGCTAACATTATAGCCTTCTGATGCAGCTGCGCTAGCCCAGTTACTTGCGTTGCCCCATGTAGAGCCAATTTTTCCGCCTACTTTATCAAAAACGTAATACGTACATTGACCTGCTGTGTATAGGTTCGAGCTTGATCCTGATTTACCTGAAAATGCTGAACCACCACTAGTATTTGAAGCATGACTTGATGGTGCTTGTGTAGTTGTTACTTTAACATTTCTATCAGAAGTTGAATAGCTAGCACCTAATCCGCCACCATTGTTTGCGTGATATGCTTGAGTTTGTGGCTGATAGTTTTGACTATATTGCGTATTGTAGTTGTAGTTTTGAGTGCCTGCTGTGTTTGTATAATTATATGAATAGTATTGACCTTGTTGTGCTTGGTTTGGACTCCAATTACCTTGCCAAGTGTAGTGATAATTACCTTGTTGGTCAATTGTATATGAATAGCTATAAGAATATGGATCATTTGGATTATAACCATTATTGTTTTGTTCAGCAGCGTGTGCGTCATGACCTCCTGCGAGTGCAATTGTTGCAAATCCTGCTGTTGCGATTGTAGCTGTAGCGATCTTTTTCATAATTAAATATCCTCCTAAATTCATTTAAATAATGATTTCTTTATCTCGTGGCTACCTTCAAGTTACAAAACATGATTAATTTTTTCTCGTTGTTTCAACGACAAATCACACTCTATCAGAAAAATAAGCTGCTGTGTGCGTTGTTAATATTTTGTAAAAGAATCATAATAAACAGTCGTTCGATGTAAAACTCATAGCTATTTTGTAACAATCTCTAACAACGATGATGTTGGGAATGATAGACATCATAATCAACAGATTATTACATTTGTTGTAATAAAACTGATAATTGATTTCACGTTAATGACATCAAAAACAATTAAATTTATTCATAAAAAAACTATGAAGACATTTATTATCAAATGTTTCTTCATAGTTAAGTTTCTTTTAATTACTCTTTTTGTTTAAATAATCAACAATGACATGTTGATACAAATCAATAAAATCTAAATAATGCTGTTTATCTATATATTCATTCGCTCGATGTGCTTGTCGCATAAAACCAGGACCGATAATGGTTAAGTCTACATTATCTATACCTTTTAATAATTCTGATGCATCTGTCGCACCGACAAGCGCTGTAACTGTTAAATCATCTTTATATTCAGTAAATGACTTCACTAACAAATTATCTTTGTTGCTATAAACAGGGGCATGATTCGTAGTGATTTCCATTGATAATTGTGCCTGATCCACTTCATACAAAGTTTCTTCAAACAATTGTATGATTGCTTCATTATCATATTCTGGAATTGTACGTATATTAAATTCTGCATATGCACTTTCAGGTACTGTATTAAACTGTTCCCCACCATAAATAATTGAGTTAACTATAACTAAACCCTCAGCAACATTTTCTAATTTTCTAAGCTCCTTATCATTAAACTTATCACCAAAGTAATCTTTAATTAGCGGTGATACGTCTAATGAATGTTTATTATCATTATTTTTAATATCTTCATATTTTTCTTTGATTTTTTGTATATATCTAATTATGTCATCTATTGCATTATGTCCTAAATTAGGTAACGAACTATGCGCGGCAACACCCTTAGCTTTAATTTTAATACCCATTGAACCTTTGTTAGCATAGTTTATATAATGATCACTTGGTTCACCAATAATCAATCCATCCAAATCATCAACGTAACCTTTATCACGAAATAACATTGATCCTGACATTTCTTTTTCTTCAGCTGCTGTTGCTAAAAGACGGATGGTACCTTGTTGTAACAAATTAGAAGCTTTTATTTCTATCATAGCAATGACTAACGCAGCAAGGCCACCCTTCATATCAGATGTACCACGCCCATATAATTTCCCATCTTGTTCATGTAATTCAAACGGGGGGTACATCCATTGCGCTTCATCACCTGCGTCTACAACATCCATATGTCCAGATATACCAATGACAGGTCTACCTGACCCAATTTCAGCTACTAAATTTGAACGTTTACCTTCAATTTCAATTATTTTTGATTCAATATCATAACGTTGTAGTAATTCTTTCAAATAATAGCAAATCTCGATTTCATTATTATTCTCTGTATTGATATTAACGATGTCTGCTAAAATATCTATTCTTTCCTGTTCAGACAAAACAGTCATTCATATCGCCTCTTCTAACTTTAATTTAACGTTTCTTAAATTATTCACACTATACTTTTTTTCTAAACATTTTTCATGTGCGTCTCACTTATATGACAACACGTTTTGCAACAATCTTATTTCTATAATTCATTATCTTTGTAATTTACAGATTTTCAATTTCATCACATGTTCAGCAATAATGCATTTTTAAACACGTTAGTACAAATGAATCCATCAGTAAATGATAATACTTTATGTGTTATTTCTCGTTCCATAAACAAAGCATAGAAAGTAAATTGGCTTACTCTCTATGCTTCACTTATTAAAGATATTTATTATCTGTCAAATAATTAAGAATGTGTGCTACAGCTTGTTCCACACTTTGCTGTTCAGTATTAATTGTAATTTCTGGATGATACGGTGCTTCATAAGGCGCGCTAATACCGGTAAATTCTTTGATTTCCCCTGAACGTGCTTTTGCATATAAACCTTTAGGATCTCGCTTTTCACATTCTTCAACACTACATTGGGTATAAACTTCAATAAATTCCCCGTCTTCTAATATATTCCTTACGTCATCACGGTCGACACGATATGGAGAAATAAAGGCTGTGATTGCAATCGTCCCTGCATCAACAAGCAGTTTACTGACTTCACCAATGCGTCGAATATTCTCTTTACGATCCTCTGGACTGAAGCCTAAATTCTTGTTTAGACCGTGTCGCACATTGTCTCCATCTAAACGATAAGCATGTTTTCCTAATTCAAACAAAGCTTGCTCTAATGCGACAGACACTGTTGACTTTCCAGAACCAGATAGTCCTGTAAACCAAATGACTGCACTTTTATGACCATTTTGCTTTTGTCTATCTGCTTTTGTTACTTCTGAATCGTGCCATGTAATATGACTTGATTGACTCATGTTACTTCCCCCCCTTAATGTTGTTGTAACCCTTTGATTAATACTTCAGCAACTTCTGGTCGTGAAAATTTGGTTGGTAATGCTTCTCCATTGCGTAATTTTTCTCTGACTTTTGTACCACTTAAATGAACATGTTGTGTCGCATCATGTGGACATGTTTTAGCCGTAGCCATATTGCCACATGCCTCGCAATAAAACGCATGCTCGAATTTTAAAATTTGAATATCTAATTCATCTTCAAATTGAGAAATAAATTGTTGGGCTTCATATGTACCATAATAATCGCCAACACCAGCATGATCACGTCCAACAATAAAATGTGTACATCCATAATTTTTGCGTACAATAGCATGTAGAACTGCTTCTTTTGGCCCTGCATAACGCATTGCTGCTGGATAAATAACTAATCGAGCACGGTTTTTAGGATAATAATGTTTTAGTATCGTTTCGTAACTTTCCATACGTACATCTGCTGGAATATCATCTGCTTTTGTTTCACCTACCAATGGATTTAATAATAAGCCATCTACAATTTCTAAAGCAGATTTTTGAATATATTCATGTGCGCGGTGCACTGGATTTCTTGTTTGGAAACCGACAACCGTCTTCCAACCTAAATCATGAAAAAGCTGACGTGTTTCGTGCGGATCTAAATGGTAATCCGCAAATTTATCATGCTGTGGACGCTTTAATAATTGAATTGGTCCCGCTAGATATACATTTCCTTTGTCATAAACTTTCTTCACACCAGGATGTTTTACATCGGTCGTACCATAAACAAGCTGAGCCTCTCTTTTCTTATCATACGTGTACTTTTCGGTAAGCTTTAAAGTGCCATATAGTGCTCCATCTTCACCATATAAAGCAATATGATCACCAATTTCAAGCTTTGATGCAACATCTTCTGTAACTGGTAATGTAATAGGAATACTCCATACTGAACCATCTGTTAAATGCGTCTTTTCAATAACTTGATTATAATCTTCTTGCCCCATAAAACCAGTTAAGGGGCTAAATCCGCCAATAGCAATTAATTCTAAGTCTGAAATTGCCCATGGATTTAATGTAATTGCTTTATACGATTGTGCTGCTTGACTCAACTGTGTTCGTTCTATACCTTCAACGACTCGATTAATAAGTACGCCACCATGTGGTTTGATTGTATAATGAAGTATATCTTTTGAGACTGACATAAAACAAAACTCCTTTATCCAATTAATTATATTTGTTTACTCGGTTTTTCTTGTAAGAAAAAGATAACAATCTGTTGCGAATGGCAACAAAAATGATAAGTACTAAAATACTACAAATAATTGCGAATCTTATGACATTTATGATTGTGCTATTGTCGACAAAATAACTTAATAAAGCATTACTATTGGTAAAAATAATCAAACCACCTACGCATATCGCTAATATATTAATGGGCAATATTTTTGTTAAGTATGCTGAAATAGGTGCAGCAGCCATGCCACCAATACTTAATGCAACAACAAGCCACCAATTAATTTGTGTTATTCCTAAAAATAAAATAAATGATAGCGATGTGGCTAATGTTACGAAAAATTCACTGGCTGATACGGTACCAATCGCATAACGAGGTTGTATCTTTTTACTAGATAATAATATGGGTGTGTTGACTGGTCCCCAGCCACCGCCACCAATCGCATCTAATAAACCAGCAATCGCACCTTGCGGAATTAATTTCCAGCCACTTAATTGACCAACATGTTCATGTGTTTCATGCTGACGACGAAATAAAAATTGATATAAAATATAAAATCCCATTGCTAATAAAAATATTGCAATATATGGCTTAATAACACTACTGTGAATATGTGTTAAAAATGCCGCGCCTAAAAATCCAAAGATTGCACCTGGAATTGCTAACTTTAACATGGTCGATCGATGGACATTATCAAACTTCCAATGCGATGTTCCTGACGCTGCTGTTGTTGCTATTTCAGAAAAGTGAACCGTTGCTGACACAATCGCTGGTGTAATACCATATGTTAATAAAATGGAGGACGATGACGCACCGAACCCCATGCCTAATGATCCATCTACAAGTTGGGCCAAAAATCCAGCTAATGCAAAAATCAACAATTTTTTCATAAATTAAGTGCCCCCTATTATTCAGCTTGTGCTTGGAGCCATCCTAAAAATGCTTGTTGCTTATCAAGATCTAAATAGTCGTCAGAGACGATCTTTGCCAATAATGCTTGTCGATAAGATGGCTCAATATTTATTCGTTTGAGCGTCTGTCTACATTGATATAAAAATTCAACGTATTGCTCATAGCGTTCATCATACGTGTGGCTAAGTTGTTCAATTATTTGTATCCCTAACTTTGGACTTGCGCCTTGCGTGGCTACGCTTAGTGTTAATTTACCTCTTTTTAATATATTAGGAATAGTGACATTGCCAGACGTTGCATCTTCAGCATTATTGAATAAACAGCCTGGAGGTACCAGCGCTTTAACTTGTTGATTAACAGCCTTATTATTTGTCGCAGCAACGACTAAAAATGCACCTGCTATATCAGCGGCGTCAAATTCTTTTTGATGCCAGGTGATTTGTCCAGCATTTATTAAATATTCTAATGACGAATGAACTTGAGGACTAATGATATGAATATCTTGGCAGTAGTCGATAAAATTGGAAGCTCGTCTGGCAGCAACTTGCCCACCTCCGACAATTACAATGCGTTGTCCTGCTAAATCAACCATAAGTGGCATATTCATATCTTTATCCTCCTGTTAATTTATTTAGAATTCACTTGTGAATAGTCCATTCTCATCTGTTCAGTTTGTTCCGTAAACCATTGAATTTTATCATGCATCTGTACGACTTGACCAATTACAATCATAGCTGGATTTTTAATATTTTTAGCTACTTCTGTTATTGTACTCAATGTGCCAGTGACCGTTTGTTGATATGCTGTTGTACCTAAGTGGATTAATGCAACAGGGGTATCAATAGGTTTACCGTATTTAATTAATAAACCACAAATTTCAGACAAACGTTTAACACCCATATATATACATAACGTTTCCGGTCCATGTGCGAGATGTTCCCAATAAGCAGCTTTAGTCATTCCTGGCTTATTCACTGCAGTCACAAAAGCGACAGATGAACTAAAATCTCTATGCGTCACTGGAATCCCCGCATAAGCTGGCGCAGCAATTCCTGCTGTAATACCAGGTATAATTTCAAATGCTATATGATGTTGCGCTAATATTTCCGCTTCCTCACCACCACGGCCAAAAACAAAGGGATCTCCACCTTTCAAACGTGTTACTGTATGACCTTTTTTAGCTAAGCTCACAAGCATTTTGTTCGTTTCTGACTGTGGCAACGACTGTCTATTAGGATCCTTTCCGCAATAAAACAATTTTGTACCTGCCGTTGCGTAATCCAAGAGTTCCCTATTGACTAAACGGTCGTATAAAATAACATCCGCTTGTTTAATTGCCTTTAAACCTTTTACTGTAATCAGCTCCGGGTCACCTGGACCCGCACCAACTAAGTAGACTTTCCCCATATTAACACCCTCTTTTTAGCTGATTAGCTATGAAAATCTTGACCAGAATGCACTTCAGCAATAACGCCTGAACGAATGACGAAATCACCGAAATGTTCGCCCTCTAAACGTGACTTACCGTAATCCATTAATATTGGTCGCAAACTTGCTAAAATTTGTTGTTCATCAATATTTTCTTTATACAGTTTATTCAAACGTTCTCCTTTGAAACCACCACCTAAATACATATTGTATTTTCCTGGTGCTTTCCCAATAAATGCTATTTCTGCCAATGCCGGACGTGCACAACCATTTGGGCAACCTGTCATACGAATTGTAATGTCTTCTTCACTAACACCTGCTTCATCTAGTAAATCTTCTATTTTACCAATCAATGAAGGTAGGTAGCGTTCTGACTCAGCCATAGCTAAACCACATGTTGGAAATGCAACACAAGCCATAGAGTTACGTCGTAAACCTGAATAGTGTCTACCATCTGTTAATTGATAACGTTCAATAATATCTTGTATATCCTTTTTATGTTCTGGAGACACATTAGCAATAATTAGATTTTGATTGGGTGATAATCTAAAGTCTCCTTGATGTACTTCAGCAATTTCTCGCAAAGCAGTTTTCAATTTATAATCTTCTAAATCTTTAATACGACCATTTTGAATAAACAGCGTAAAATTCCAATTGTGTTCTCCTTGAATCCAACCAAGACGATCACCGTTATGCTCAAATTTAAAGGCTTTTGGTTCTTGAATTTCCCATCCAAGACGTTGATTTAATTCTGTTTTGACTCTCTCAAGCCCTAAACGATCAACGGTATATTTAAAGCGTGCATTTTTTCGGTCTACACGATTACCATAATCACGCTGAATCGTTAAAATCTTTTCACAAACATCGACCACTTCTTCTTTAGGTATATAACCCAGTAAACGCCCGATTTGTGGATAGGTATTTTTATTGCCATGTGTCATACCCATACCACCACCAACTAAGACATTAAATCCTATCAACTCATCATGGTCAACAATAGCTATTAAACCAATATCTTGTGAGTAAACATCAATATCATTGCTTGGCGGTAAAGCAATGCCTATTTTAAACTTACGTGGCAAATATGTTTTACCATACATCGGTTCAACTTCTTCACTTGAATCCAACACCTTTTCACCATCTAACCATATTTCATGATATGCATTGGTTTGCGGTAATAAATGATTACTGATTGCTGCTGCATAATCATTCATTTCTTGATGAAAACGTGATTGATACGGATTAGGATTACACATTGTATTACGATTGACGTCCCCACATGCAGCAATCGTGTCTAGTAATGCATCATTTATATGGCGCATAGATGCTTTTAAATTACGCTTTAAAATGCCATGAAATTGGAATGTTTGGCGTGTTGTTAATTTCATTGTGTGATTACCATATTGATTTGATATGTCATCCATGGCTATCCATTGTTCTGGTGTAGCTGTCCCTCCAGGAAGACGTACACGGATCATAAAGCTATACGCTGGCTCAAGCTTCTGTTTTCGCCGTTCGTCACGCAAATCCCTATCATCTTGTTGATAGCTACCATGAAATTTCAGCAACTTAGTGTCATCATCGGAAATAGCACCAGTTAACGGGTCTGCTAAACCTTGTTCAATCGTGCCACGTAGATAATTACTATCATCTTTGATGTATTCTAATTGATCGAGTTTTTGATTTAATTCTTGCTCAAGTTGCTCATTCGATTTTGCCATTGAATCCCCCTGCCTTTCTTTTAATATACGTCCCGTTGATAACGCTTATCTTTCTTAAGTTGTTTTAAATATGCTTCTGCTTCATCTTGACTAAGTCCCTGTTCTTTTACTAACACATCTTTGATGGCTTGATGCACATCTTTTGCCATGTGTTTTTCATCACCGCAAATATAGATAGATGCTCCTTTTTCTAACCACGCATTAAACTGTGCACTGCGTTCCATAATACGGTGTTGGACATATATTTTGTGGTCTGTATCTCTAGAAAAAGCCACATCCATTTTTTCTAAGTATCCCTCTTTTAACCATGCTTGCCATTCAGTTTGATATAAGAAGTCTGTTGTAAAATGCTGATCTCCAAAGAATAGCCATGTATTACCTTTAAATCCAAGCTCTTCACGTTCTTGCATACAAGCTCTAAAAGGTGCGACTCCTGTTCCTGGACCAATCATAATAATAGGCGTATCCGCTTCTGTTGGAAACTTAAAATTTGGATTACGTTTTAAGTAAATTGGTACCGTATCTCCTGGCTGAAGACGCTCTGCAAATTGAACTGAACAAACACCTGAGCGATTTCGTCCGTGAGCTTGGTATCTCACTGCACCTACCGTAATATGTACTTCATCCGGCGTTGCTTTATAGCTACTTGAGATGGAATATTCTCTTGGTGGCAACTTACGTAAAAGCTGTGACAAGTTTACAGGTAGCAACTCATCCGTTCCAAAATCATTAAGTAAATCAATAAAATCTCTACCATTGATATACTGTTGAACCCATTCATTATCTTGAACTTTGTCGCTCAAGTCATCATTGTCAAATATGGCTGCTGCTTGTTGTAGCAATGGCTTCGTTAACTTAGTAATTTCAAAATGACGTGTTAATGCATCGGATAACGTTAATGTATCACCATCTTCAGATACAGGAATCTGTTCTTCTGGATCCCATCCTAATGTTGCGATAAGCAAATCAACGACTTGCGGATCATTTTGTGGTAATACTACAATGCAATCGCCAGGTTCATATTCTTCTCCAAAATTATCTAGCAACAATTCAACATGTCGTGTTTCTTTATTTGAACCTTTGCCATTTAAATTAATATTGTCCAAAATTTCTGCTTCATATGGATTACTCTTAGAATACTTTCGTTCTTTAGCTGCTTTAATTGATTCACTTATAACTTGTTCACTTTCTGTACCACTTGACTCAGTATCAATGGCTTTAATGACGTTAGCCATCCATTTTTCCGCATCTTCGTCATAATCAATGTCACAATCAATACGTTCATATAAACGTTCTGCGCCTAATTCAGCTAGTTTTTTATCAAAATCTTTACCTGTTTGGCAGAAAAATTCATAAGTTTGATCTCCTAAAGCTAGGACTGAAAATCTAACACCTTCTAACTTAGGTGCCTTTCTACTATGCAAGAATTCATGAAATTCTAGCGCATTATCTGGCGGGTCACCTTCTCCATGTGTCGATGTGACAATAAATAAATCTTCTACTTTCTTAAGTTCTTTTGTTTTGAATGTGTCCATACTACTTATTACAACGTTATGACCAAGATTCGTTAGACGTTCGCTAAAAATTTCAGCTACACCTTGCGCATTCCCTGTTTCTGAACCATAAAGTACCGTAATACTGCGCTGTGTTGGTTCTATCTCCGGTTCATTGCTTTGAATAACTGCTTCAGCTTTTGTTGAGAGTTGTTCACTTTGAACCGATGAATTGGTTTGTATTGTCTGTTGATTGGCAATTAAATAGCCACTAAGCCATACCTTTTGTTCAGGTGTTAACGTAGCAATAACTTCACTAAGTTGTTTGGCTTGTTCTACAGTAAATGGACTGTTTGTTACACTTAAACTCAATCGTTCCACCTCTTATCAATAATTACTATTTTATTTATCTACCCTTCTATTATGAAATAACCGTGTATAACTTTCCAATGTTAATTTTATTTAAAATTCATATCAGAATAATAAGAATAAGTAGTGAAATTTTTATGGCTTATCTGCTACGTGTAAGCCACATTCTGTTTTGGAAAAGCTCGACCATCTTCCTGCACGGGAATCATCTGAATCAAACACTGGAGAAGTACAAGGAATACATCCAATACTTGGGTAATGCTGATCATGTAAAGCATTGTAAGGTAAATGATTATCATTGATATAGTCCCAAACTTCTTCTTCCGTCCAATAAATCAAAGGACAAATTTTTATTGATTTAAAACGTTCATCTTTATTAATGAAATTCGTGTGTGCTCTTGTTGGGGATTGAGCTCTTCTTAATCCAGAAATCCAAGCTACTGCGCCAGATAAAACTTCTTCTAGTGGTTTAATTTTTCGTATATAACAACATTGGTTGGGATTTGCTTTCCATAGTGCGGGTTGATATTTTTCTGCTTGTTCTTCAAGTGTGAGGTCTGGTTTCTTCATTTCGATACGTAATTGAGGAAAACGTTGTTTTACATCTTCTATTAAATCGTATGTTTCTTGAAAATGTAAATCTGTGTCTAAAAATACGATTTGGGCATCAGGTTTAATCTGACTAATAATATGAATGAGCACCATGCTTTCTGCACCAAAACTACATGCATACACGATCGACTCACCATATGTGTCATACGCCCACTTTAAAATGTCATATGCGCCTTTTGTTTCTTCATCTAGTGTTAGCTTTTCTATAAAAGGGTCCTCAGAAAATACATCGTAAGTTATTTTAGGTACTGACATCGTATTGTGATCCCCCCTCCATTTTTGCAACAATGCAGTTAATACCTATCTGAATTGTCAGAATTATATGCTAATACTTTAACGATATTTATAACTAAAGTCAAGCTTATCTCTAATATTTATTTGTAATTATTTAAAATATTTCTATATCTAAATAGATATGACTTCTCTCTTAAAAACGAACTGAACTCATTTTATAAAAAACAGGCATGGGATAAAAGATTTTCAACCTTTAGTTTCCCATACCTGTTTGATCACTTCAGAAACTACTATACTATAACGAATCTCATATAATTAACGCTATTTAATGATTGTTATTGATGATGATGTTTACGACGTCTTGCTAAGAACAATATTGTTCCTGAAATTGCAAATAATGATCCAAAGAATGGAGCTTGATAACCATTGTCATCAACAGCACCTGTTGCTGGCAATTCTTGCTGTTTTTTATCATTGTTTGATTGTGTCGTATCATGAACTTGCTGTAAATGACTCGTTGTTTTATAGTTCACATGTTTCATTGTACTAGTATGAACTGATTTGTTCGGTTTGCTTGGTTCACTTGGTTTGTTTGGTTCGCTTGGCTTGCCTGGTTCGCTCGGTTTGTTTGGCTCGCTTGGCTTGCTTGGCTCACTTGGCTTGTTTGGCTCATTTGGTTTGCCTGGTTCACTCGGTTTGCCTGGTTCACTCGGTTTGTTTGGCTCACTTGGTTTGCCTGGTTCGCTTGGCTTGCCTGGCTCATTCGGTTTGTTTGGCTCACATTTACAAATACAAGTTGTTCCATCTTTGAAGACAAAGACAATGTTGCCTTCAACGTTAACATAAATATTTGTGATATTAGATGTATTGTATATGTTTTGACGACTTACTTCTTTGCCATTACCATCTTTAACAATAATCGTGATGCCAATTTGCTTACCATTTTCGTCTTTAATTGGCTGTTGTTCAATGCTTGGTGTTTTACCATCTTGGCCGTCTTTGCCATTTACAATAACTTGGCGACTGATTTCTTTACCATCACCGTCTTTAACAATGATAACAACACCAACTTGATTTCCTTTTTCATCTTTAACTGGTTGTTGTTCAATGCTTGGTGTTTTACCGTCTTGGCCATCTTCAATAAAGGTTTGACTAATTAATTTGCCACGGCTACCGTCTGAATTCATTTCATAGATATAGATGTAAGAACCAGATTTACCATCTTTTGTACCACGTTCTGTTATGGCAGTAATTGATTTACCATCTACACCATCTTTACCGTCCTTGCCATCTTTACCTTTTTCACCGTTATAAATATTTTGACGACTGATTTCTTTACCATCGCCATCTTTAATAATCACAGTAATACCAATTTGTTTTCCATCTTTATTTAAAATTGGTTGCTGCTCCACATGTGGAGCCTTACCGTCTCTGCCATCACGTCCATCTTGACCATTTAAAATCGTTTGACGACTGATTTCTTTGCCATCACCATCTTTAATGATCACAATGATACCGTTTTGATTGCCTTCTTTGTCTAAAGAAGGTACCTGCTCTATCGTTGGGGTCTTACCGTCTTGACCATTGTGAATATCTTGACGACTCACTTCTTTACCATCACCATCTTTAATGATCACAGTAGTACCGATTTGTTTACCATTTTTATCTAAAATTGGCTGTTGTTCAATAGATGGTGTTTTGCCATCTTTACCGTCTTGGCCATCACGTCCATTATAGATATCTTGACGACTGATTTCTTTGCCATTTCCATCTTTGACAATTACTGTCACACCAACTTGTTTTCCGTTTTTATCCAAAATCGGAAGTTGCTCAATTGTTGGGGTCTTACCATCTTGGCCATTTTTACCTTTTTGGCCATCAGCAATAAAGGTTTCACTGATTAATTTGCCACGTGTACCATCTGGATTGGTTTGATAAATTCGGACGTACGCTCCAGTTTGACCATCTTTATCTCCACGTGTAGTTTCGGCAGTTACTGACTTACCATCTTGACCATCAACACCATCTCGACCTTTTTCGCCATCAGCGATAAATGTTTCACTAATCAATTTACCACGTGTACCATCTAGGTTCATTTCATAAATTCTAATGTATGAACCTTTATGGCCATCTTGAGTACCACGTTCTGTAATTGCAGTTACAGATTTACCGTCTTGACCATTAGCACCTTTTTGACCATCTTGACCATTTAGAATTTTTTGACGACTAATCTCTTTACCGTCTCCATCTTTGATAATGATAGTTACACCGATTTGTTTTCCGTCTTTATCACGAATAGGCTGTTGCTCGATTGTTGGTGTTTTACCGTCTTTGCCATCAACACCGTTTTTACCGTCAGCACCTTTTTGACCATCAGCAACGAACGTTTCGCTAATTAACTTACCACGTGTGCCATCTGGATTTACTTCATACACACGTATCCATGAACCTGTCTGATTATTTTGTTCTCCACGTGCCGTTACTGCAGTAATAGATTTACCATCTTGGCCATTCGTCACTGTTTGACGCCCAATTTCTTTACCATCACCATCGCGTGTAATAATAGTTACACCGATTTGCTTTCCATCTTTATCTAATGCTGGCATTGTTTCAACTGTTGGTGTTTGACCATCCTTACCAGGAGTACCATTTTTACCATCTTGGCCATTTAGAATGTTTTGACGACTGATTTCTTTACCGTCTCCATCTTTGATAATAATTGTGACTCCGATTTGCTTTCCATCTTTATCTTGAATGGCTTGTTGTTCTACAGATGGCGTCTTACCATTTTCACCTTTTGCACCGTCTTTGCCATTTAAAATATTCTCTTTACTAACGACGTTCCCATCACCATCTGTTACCGTGATTGTTACACCAATTTGGTTACCAGAACTGTCACGTATTGGAGTTTGTTCGATTTTTGGTGTCTTACCGTCTTCGCCTTTTTCACCTTTTGCGCCATTTTTAATAAACGTCTCACTGATAAGTTGGCCTTTAGTGCCATCAGGATTCAACTCATAAACGCGAATCCATGCACCAGTGTTTCCATCAGCATCTGTACCAGGACGTGTTTCCGCTGTTATAGATTTTCCATTCATGCCATTTTGTCCATCCTTACCATTCTGACCATCTGAGATAAAGGTTTCACTGATGAGCTTGCCACGACTACCGTCTGGATTTCTTTCATATGTTCTAACATATGCGCCTGTTTGATCATTTTGTCTACCACGTTCTGTAATGGTTGTCACAGATGTTCCATTTTGACCATCTTTACCATTTAAAATATCTTGATGTGAAACTTCTTGACCATCTGGACTTAGAATAGTAATCGTCGTTCCGATAATCTTACCCTTTTCATCTTTTATAGGCGTTTGTTGGATTGATGGTGAACGTCCATCTTTACCATCTTGGCCTTTCACACCATCTTTGATGAATGTTTCAGAAATCATTGTGCCGCGACTACCATCTGGATTGACCTCATAGATTCTAATATATGCGCCTTCTTGACCATCTTTTGTACCACGTTCTGTATTTGCAATGACTGACTTACCATCTTGACCATTCTGACCATCTCGACCTGCAGCGCCTGTATCTCCTTTTTCGCCCTTGTCACCCTTCGTTCCTGGGTCTCCTTTTTCGCCTTTTTCACCTGGATTTCCTTTTGCTCCATCTTGACCATTAAGTACTTTTTGCGTATTTATTACTTTACCATCACCATCTTTAACAGTGATTGTAACCCCAATTTGTTTGCCTGAGCTATCGGTAATTGGTGTTTGCTCAATTTTAGGTGTTTTACCATCTTCACCTTTTTTACCATCGACACCATCTTTACCTTTAGGAATCGTAATAGTTGTACCATCACTAAATTCCACAATAGTATCTCCATTTTGATTAATATAACTATTATTTATTGTTAATCCTTTAGGCTGTTGACCTGGTAGTTCCTTTGTTGAACCATCTTGATATGTCACAGTATACGTATTTGTTGTTGGATTATACGTTATATTTTTAACACCTGTGTTATTATCCAAGTTATATTCAAAAATAGCATCTTGTGACTGGTATATATGATCTCGGCGTACTTCTTCAAAATAATAGCCGTCTATTTGCAGTAATTTTGAAGCATCTTTCCCAGTCAAATCTGGATGATAGCCTAATTGTTTATAATATACACGATCACGACCATCTTTACCTTGTTGTGCAAGTTGGATTGTATTCTTAGGTAACTTAGTGTTAACACGAACAGTATTTTCATAACTTTTATCTTCTACTGTAATTTCATAGTCATCTAATTTAGGTGCATCCGGCTTGTATAAACCTAAATCATTAGAATAATCATTTTCAGTTAATTGAATTGGTACTTCATCGCCATTAGAATCTTTAGTTACATCTGTACCTACTTTTGATGGTGATAATGTATAACCATCAGGTGTAATAAATTGAACTGTATAGTTACCAGATTCTAATTCGTAAAAGCCATATTTGCCATTTTTGTCGGTTACAGTAGTTGCAATTGTACGTCCCTGTTCATCTTTCAATAATACAGTTACGCCGGCAAGTCCTTTTTCTCCGTCATCTTGAATGCCGTTTTTATTCGTATCATTCCAAACGAAGTCTCCGATGTTATAAACAGATTTATAAAATCCGGCATCAACTGTCATGTTGTCATCATCTTGAATTGTAGCTTTAGCAACATATTTTCCATTGACTAATTGTGCATCTGAGTCGACTGCATCATTGTTACTTTGATCTGCTTTGGTTAACGAATATCCTCCATTAGGAGTTGAATATTCTAAAGTGTACTCTCCATTTTTTAAATTTTTAAACTTATAGTTGCCGTTCTCATCCGTTGTCACTCTGTCAATTTCATTTCCGTTAGCATCTTTTAAAGTAACATAAACGTTAGGTATGCCTTCTTCTCCTATATCTTGAATGCCATTTCGATTTTTGTCATTCCAGACAGTGTCGCCAAGTGAATATTTACCTGTTTGTTGACCACTACCAGTTGAATTGTCTCCAGCAGAACCTTGTGTAGTACTTGCTGCCCAAATTGTTGGATTATTTTTATCATCGTTAGTTATTGAAAACGTTGAACTTAAGTTACCATTGTCAGTTGTAGGTTCTACTTTTTCAGCAATAATATAACGTGTTTTACCGTCTAAATTTCCTAAAGAAACATTTACAGTTGAGCGATTATTATCATATGTAATTGTTTTTGATGATGTAACATCTGTTACTTTACTTGAAGTTAAATCGGGTGCGAAACTGTTGACCATTGCTGAAGGATCATTCACTTTATAAACTTTTATTGCATCTGTGCCATCTATGAGTTTTCCATTCATTGTTGTACTATGATATTTCACATTTTTATATGTTTTGCCTGGCTCATTAATATAAATGATTCGATACTGTTGGTTTGTTTTTGGATCTCTGTAAAGCGTTGATGCATTTAAAGGGTTATTCTTATTATCACCATAATCAACAATAATATTTTTATTGAAAGAAACATTTCCAATTTTTACGTCCATATTATATGATCCTTTATCATTGATGGCATTCTCTCGTTTAGCAGTTGCAGCTATTTTAAAAGATCCCTGAATATTATCATATTGGTCAACGTAATTTGTAAACGTGTAGGTTGTTTTATTCGTGTTACTATCATATTTACCTTTAGCTATAATTGCACCATTTGCATCTCTTAATTCTGTGTCCGATGATGGTAACGAAAATCCTCCAGGTCTAATATATTGTCCATAGCCTATCGTAAATGTATCTCCACTTTTAACGCTATTGTCAACGGTATAATCTGCTTTTAAAGATAAAATATCTCCAGAAGTCACCCATAATTCACGTTGACCACTAGCATTTGTATGTGCAGTTCTACCTTCCACTGCTATATCTATATTTGAAAATTTAATTTTGTCACTCACATCTTTACCTGTTGGTGTAGCTGCCGCTAATGCTCTTACTCTATAATTACTACTCAATGCACGCGTTGTTGGAGATGTTGAAGCAGCTGCAGTTACAGGAGTTGCAGGGGTTCTAACACCATAGTCAGGGTTTGTAATGTCTGCTTTTAAGGCTTCTGCCACAATTGTATTATCTAAATCTCGTTTAGAACGTGGCTTAAAAGCTTTCTTAGTAACTAGTGAAGCTTTAACTTGTTCTTTCGTTTGATGGTTCACGCCAATTTGGCTCAATTTTTTATCAGCATATTGTACATGTGTCTCATTCGTATTGATGGATACAGCTTGGTTTGTAGCTGATGCATTTTGAGCAGCTGTTGCTAACTTTTCTGAACTTTCTTGTTGTTGAATTGTCGATTTATGATTTTGATGTTGTCTAGCTTCTTTTTCTGTTGATTTGTTTGCAGTATCTTTATGCGAGACATTGTTTTGATTTGATGTTTGTAAATCTTTTGCATGCAGTGATTGATTTTCTGTTATCTGCTGGTTTGTTGAAGATGGATTTTCAGTGTGATCTATCGTTGTTTTATCTTGAGTGCTTGGTGACGTGGCGTTAGTTTGAGAAGAAACATTATTATTTGTTGTTTGTTCTGTGGTTACTGTTGTATCAGCTTGAGAACTTTCTTGTTCATCGCTATGGTTTTGAGATATGGATTGTTGTTTTTCAGCTGCTTCAGCTTCATGATGCCCTAAGAAAAGTGTGGCACCTACTAATATTGAAGCTGTACCTACTGTAAATTTTCTGATTGAATATTTGTTTAGTTTGTTTGGGATAAAATCCATGCGTTGTGACGAGTTTCTCTTTCTGTTAGTCATTCACTGACCTCCTATAGTTGGTTAAAATAGTTGTCATTGCATATCAAACTCTATTTTATTTCCTAGATGTATATGAGAATTTTGATATATAGTACAAAATAATTATAATAATACATTTTAATCTATATAATTAGAGTAATAATACAATGATATATGAATTATAACAGATTTATCACTATTTAATATTACGCATTTTAATTATATCAAATGTTTTTTAATCATAATTTCTCTTAAATATTCTTTTCAAGTACAAAATGTATATTAATAGAAAGTTTATAGTTACATTATTTATCTTCTAATATAAATTTTTTATATTCTAAGCAGAGATTATTCCTCTATTTTCTCGTTACAACTTAAAAAGCCTCAACAATTAGTCATAAAATCCTACTTGCTGAAACTAATATTGTTCTTCTTTCCTTAAATGTTTACGTGATTACTAAATTAATGTATCTTGACAATGTGAATGAAAAGTTTTAAATTGAAATTAAAGTTAAATATATGCACTAGGGGTGTTTTTATAACTGAGAATAGGCGTGGCCTTAAACCCTTTGAACCTGATCTAGTTGATACTAGCGTAGGAAAGTGTGTGGAACCTAATATTAATATGTCTAATGGCCTCTTTTATTTTGAGTCCGTTATTTATGATAGTTTTACGTTGCGCAACTTTCCTAGTGAAGGTTGCGTATTTTTTCTTTAATATTCTTTATAAGGAGGTTCACAATGGCAAAAACTGTATTAGTAACTGGAGCTAGTCGTGGCCTTGGTTCTGTTATAGCACGCACTCTAGTCGCTAAAGGATTTCAAGTTGTGATTAATTATAATCAAAGTCAAACAGCGGCCGAACAGTTAATGCAAGAGCTAGGAACTCAAACTATTGCATTACAAGCAGATGTTCGTAATCGTGAGCAAGTGAATGCGATGGTAGCTAGTGCAATCGATCATTTTGGACATATCGATGCTGTTGTTAACAATGCATTAGTTAACTTTAAATTCGATCCTGACGCACAAAAATCCTTCAAAGATTTATCTTGGGATGATTATCAAGCACAACTAGATGGAACCTTGAAAGCAAGTTTTAATGTTATTCAAAGTGTACTACCTCAATTTATTGAGCATAAACAAGGTTCTGTAGTAAATATCGGTACAAATTTATATCAAAACCCAGTTGTTCCTTATCATGAATATACAACTGCAAAAGCGAGTATTATCGGTTTTACTAGAAATATTGCTGCTGAACTTGGTCAATATGGTATCACTGCTAATGTCGTCTCAGGGGGCTTACTTAAAACAACAGATGCCAGTGCAGTTACGACACCGGAAGTATTTGATTTAATTGCAAGTACAACACCGTTACATCAAGTTACAAGCCCGCAAGATGTTGCCAACATGGTTGTCTATCTATGTTCAGATGAAGCTAAACAAATTACAGGACAAAATATAACTGTAGATGGTGGCTTAACAATGAATTGATTGTCCATTTGAACGCCATTATTAATTTTAAGAGTTGGACACTTCTAACCCAATAATCGTTATAAATGTAGCTGTATTGGAGTGTATATATATGTATCAACAGCAACAACGTCAAATGCATATTGGCGTCTTAGTTTATGGTTGCGGTCATCATCAAGCAGCTTGGCAAATGCCTGATTCTGCAGTTGAACGGCTTGGTGATGTTTCATACTACCAAGAGTTAGCACAACTTGCTGAACGAGGTTGTTTAGATATTGTCTTTTTCGCAGACAATCAATCCTTTAATGCCAATGACTCAAGCGCAATGCCTGCCTTTTGGTTTGATCCACTCATAAATTTAACAGCCATATCACAAGTAACTCAGTACGTCGGTCTGGTCCCAACTATTTCGAGTACATTTTCGGATCCTTATACTGTTGCCAGACAATTGCTTAGTCTTGACCATATGACAGGTGGACGGGTTGGTTGGAATTTAGTAACATCGATGACTGATATAGAAGCACAAAATCATAGTATGACAGAGTTACCTAATCATGAAGCTCGCTACGCTCGTGCACAAGAATTTGCTGCAGTCATGCAACACTTATTTACAAACTGGAAGGCAACAGATATTGTTGCCGATAAAGAGCGTGGTGTTCTCATGAATGCGTCTCAAATTAAACCGATAGAATTTAATGGTAACTATTTTCAAGTGAGAGGCCCAATCTCTACACCTCAGAGTCCACAGGGGCGACCGGTTAATATGCAAGCTGGTGCTTCTAAACAAGGCATCGCACTTGCCGCAAGATATGCGGATGCTGTGTATGCAGTATCATGGAATTTAACTCAAGCCAAAAGGTATCGTGAGCGATTAAAGCAGGCATTATCACAAACGGCTGAACCACAACGTCATATGAAAGTATTTCCTGGTTTAGTTACTTATGTAGGACAAACAAAGGAAGAAGCTTTAGCGAAGAAAAAACGTTTAGATGCACAACTTCCTGTGAAAACAGCGTTAAAACAACTTAGCTTTTTCATTCAACAAGATTGTCAGGATTGGAACTTAGATGGTCCGGTTCCAGAGTTACCTCCAATTGAGACTTTTGAAGGTCCAACTGGTCGTTATGAAACAGTACTTGAAATCATTAAAGATAAACAACCTACTGTTCGAGAACTGTTGGGTTATCTCAATGCAGGTGGTGGACATCTTACATTAATCGGTACACCGAAAGAAATTGTAGATGAGATGGAGCTTTGGTTTAATGAAGGCGTAGCAGACGGTTTTAATTTAATGCCACCATCTCTGCCGCATAGTTTGAACGATTTCGTGACTTATATTGTCCCGGAATTACAACAACGAGGCTTATATCGTAAAAGATATCAAAGCCATACTTTAAAGTCACATTTAGACATTAATTATTAATTCATTTATCCATACCTAATATTTTATCCATATAATAGAAAAAGAACGTAAGAAACCCTGATGCAAGAATATATCCTGCATCAGGGTTATTATCATTTAATATTTATATGGATCATCGTTTTTTTCTTGTTGACGACGCTCAGCAGCATCTCGCACAAAATCATCATGCTGATCATCATTTGATAATCGCGTATCATCTGATAGATCCTTATCGTTAGTAGAATGTGATTGATGATGGTCATGATTATCAACTTTTACATCTTGCTGTTGATGACGATATTCGTCATTGTGGTTCTCACTATAATTATTGTATCGCTCATTCTCTTCTGGTGGGATATCAGTTGTTGTACCACTGTTATACGCATATTGATTTTTAGGTCTTCTAACAAGCAACATAATCGCAGCAATTAACCATAAAATTCCTGCTACCCAGCTGACATTAAATACGCTTAATACTACAGCAATAATAAGTAGTATTGCAGAAATCGTAGGATGTTTGCTCAACATAATCGCAGCAACTAAAGTTAAGCCTAAGATAACAATTCCGATCATAATCCAGCCAGAAGAATTTGTGGCTACTGAATTAACAGCTTCTATTGTCTGGTCTCTCGAAACATTTGAATCTGGATTTTTTTGTAGTTCGTTAGCCAATTGTTCTTTAAAATCACTATCACTAACCATCATTTGAATTAAAACTAAAAAGATAACGTATAACGTATGTAATATAAATCCAATCCAAGTTAAAACTTTTTCACCTGTTCTTTTAATCATAATAATCCTCCTTTTATTTTGCTTTACCCACGAAATCCTTACTTTACACTTATTTATGACAATAAATATGCTCAATATTTATAATATAACTATATTACATGATAATTTAACTTTATTTTGCTCTTATTGACGACGCTCTATACCATCTTGAAAATAAAACCCTCATATGATTCATTTTGTATAGAAATAACACCAATTGAATACTTACAATCATATTGTGATGATTGACTTTGACGATTGTTAGCTTCTAAATCTATTAACTGTCAAGTATTTTAACTCTGACTATGTTCATTATCGTTTGCGTCTTCCTGAGATAGATTAGACATGTTGTTGTAACTGTAGTCATATTGCGTTTTTGGTTTTCTCGCAAATAACATTATACTTGCGATAAGCCACAAGACAAACGCTACCCAACTCGCGTTCAACAAACATAATGCTGCTGCAATAATAAGTAATATCGCTGATACATTTGTTCTTCTATGAATAAAGATTACTCCAATAATTGCTAAAACTAATATAACGATGTTTATTATAGCTTGAATCGTTACAAGTGTTGAAAGAACATTAACAGACATTACCGCTTCAGACAAGGTTACATTTTCATCTGGTCTTTGTATTTCTTTCATAATCATAAATTTTTTAAAATCATCATTTGTAAAAATTAATGACATAAGTAATAAAATGAAAAAGTATACCGCATGCAAAATAATTCCAGACCATGTTAGAACGGTTTCTACAGTTCGTTTAATCATTATTAACCTCCTAAAAGTTGACTTTACTTTTAAGAATGGTGCTTTACACTCAATATTTGTCAAAGATATGATGTGATAATGAATGGTTATTGCAACCTATCTATCGTTTGCTGTTTCTCCTGTTGCAACGCATATTGCCGTTTTTTGATATCTTTAGGCTTTCTTGAGAGTAGCATTATCGCAGAAATCAGCCATAATAATCCGGAAATCCAGTTCATATTAAATAATGCTATTAGCGTCGTAAAAAATAAAATGGCGCTTGCAAATTTAGGCTTTTTCGCAATAATAAACACAGCTATAAGCGATAAAATAGTTATGATCATTCCCATAACAAGTAAAGAGTTAGCTATGTGTTCGACACCGTCATTAAACCCATCCCAGTTATTATATAATAATAAGTAAAATGGAAGTAAAAATATTAAAATGCTGCTCAAAAATAATGGTAGTACAGCTTTGATTAGTAATATCATTAGCATATACAATATATGTAGCACTATACCGATACTGGTTAACGTTGTCTCAGCAACTCGATCCATAAAAGTAAATCCTTTCTTAATCTTTTTATTAAAGTATTCCTTTAAATTTTAATCATTTTATAATATATTTTTGATGTTATACGATATATTATGCCATAAATTCCAACAAAAACAACTAAAACTGCAACATAACTTGTGGCAAAGAGGTCCCAACCTTCAATACCTATTCCGGTCATTAGTTGCTTGATTAATCTATACGCAATTAATGTATGAAACGTACCAACAATGAGCGGCACAATAAAAATATAACGCATTTGTTGTTGAATCGTCTGTTGAATACGTTTATCTTCAATACCAAGTTGCTGCATAGTTCTAAAATCTTCGCGATCTTCATAACCTTCGGCAATTTGTTTAAAATACATCATTAAAAATGTACCTATTAATAGTATGATTGATACAACAATACCAATAAAAACTAATCCCCCGTTGACTTGATAGAATATGTTGGTAAACTCATCTTTACGTTGAATCGTTGCATTTTTGTATTTATGTTCTAACTTAGGAATCATTTGATTAAATTGTGATTTATTATCAGTAAGCAAATTAAACTCAATACTAGTGGTTACGTCTTCGGTTGCTGGTGCGTGATAAGATTGTTTATTTTTAGCTAATAAGTTGACTATGCTATTGAATTGTCTTTCATTTTTAACAATAATATTATAACCATCAGCAATTCTATTTATACCGAACCCATTTAATTTTACGTGTTTAACTTGATATGTATGACCTGCAATAGTTAATTTCTTTTTCTTGATTAAAGGCCCCATACCATCAATAGCAATCTCATTATCTTTAAGTGTTATCTGTTGCTTTGTAAATCGATTGAAATCAGATAACTGAGCAATTGTGAAGCGTGAAATTCCATTTTTATACACATTTTTTTGCTGATTATATTCTATTGTGTCCTCATTGACTTTCACATCTTGCATACTTGAAACGATTGGTTTAAATTGATCTACCTTTGCCTTTTTCCTCACATCTTGTTCAAAGCGGGTCACAGTATCTTTTATTTTTTCACTTTGATACATATCTCCAAGGAAATCGACACGATATTGATTTGTCATCAAACTATCTATGCGATCTTCTACACCTCGATATGCTGCTACACACATCGATAACGTCGCTAATAAAAAAGTACATAATAAAGTCATGCTCGCTAAACTTACTGCATTAGAGCGCATTCGTACTACTAAGCCTGACAACGTAAAGAAATACTTTTGCTGATAATACAGTCGTTTATATCGTTGCAAGACTTGTAAGATTAATGGCATAAGTGACAAAAATAAGCAATACATTGAAATAATCAAATAAATGATAGCAATGAATATTCGGTTAAAAGAACCTAATAATGTTTTAGGTTCGAGTACACTATAGTAGCTTAATCCTAACGTTAAAAGACCAATCAAGAGCAAAATGAATGTAACAAATTTGGATAATGGCTTTTCTCTCTTATGCTGAGCTTGTATTAATTCGATAGGGCTTTGCATCGTTAATCTTACATTATTAATAATGAACAGTAGTATCATTGTTCCTATTAAAACCACTAACATATACGACATTGCCGTTATATCAAATGGATAGATGATAAGACGTGTAGTCGTCTGTTTCATCAATTTATTCAACAGCATAAATGAAATGGCACCAAAGAGATACCCACCTATAATACTTAGTAGTGCAATGACAAATGTCTGATAGATGGCTTCAATAAACAATAAGACACGAATGTGTTTCTTTTCCATACCTAGAATCATATTTAATGCAAATTCATGTTGACGATGGCGCATGACAAATCGATTGGCATAAAGTACAAATATTACGATGAATATTGACATAAAAGCATTGCCTATATAAATAAAATAAGGTAAGACTGAATGATGACGTCGAACATCGTCATTAAATCCTAATGATAATAATATAAATTCCATACCGAACATTGCGCTAAGTGCTAGCATATATGGAATAATCATATGACGTTGTGCCTTAAACTGTCGAGTCGTCATCATGACCAACATCTTAAACGTCAAATCATTCACCTCTTTCATTTAACATCGCCAAGCTATCAGCAATACGCCGTTGAAAATCTGATTGTGTTTCTTCACCCCGATATATTTCATGATAAACACGGCCATCTTTAATAAAAAGTACTCTATTGGCATATGAGGCATCAATATTAGAATGCGTAACCATCAGTATGGTTTGCTGACGTTGGTTAATCTTTTGAAATAACCTCATAATTTGTTTAGATGTTTTGGAATCCAAAGCGCCAGTGGGTTCATCAGCAAGTAGTAGCTTAGGTTGATTTATTAATGCTCTAGCAATTCCGACACGTTGCTGTTCACCACCTGAACTTTGATAAGGAAATTGATCTAATATATGCTCAATACCTAATTGTTGACTTAACGGCGCAAGCCGAGCATCAATCGTTTTGTGTGAACGATTGGCTAAGACAAGCGGCATAATAATGTTATCTTTATTTGACATAGTTGGCAGCATATTAAAATCTTGAAACACAAAACCTAATGTTTCTCTTCTAAAATGAGCAACTTCTTTATGACGAATATGATTGAGTTGCCGATTATCAATTCTAATACTACCTTCGTTAATTTTATCAAATGTAGCAATCACATTGAGTAACGTCGTTTTTCCAGAACCTGACTCACCCATGATTGCTACAAATTCTCCTTGTTGAACATTAAAGGTCATACCATTTAATGCAGTCGTTTTGTGAAGACCTTTGCCATAAATTTTCTTTACATTTTTAACCTCAAGTAACAACTTGAATCCTCCTAAAATACCTGCATAATTGCTAATTTCATTTACTTTAAATGCATCATTAAACACCTCTGAACTTACAGAAGTGTAGATATGAATTATTCTGTGCTATAGTTCATTCATTTTATCTACCTTAGGAAAATAAATCTTAAATGTCGTACCTTGACCTAGCTTAGAATCTACTTCTACTTGATGATGAATATGATTCGATATATGTTTTACTATAAACAATCCAATACCAGTTGATTGCTCATTTAAACGACCATTATAACCAGAATAACCTTTATCAAAAATTTTCGGTAAATCAGCAGTACTAATACCCACACCATTATCTTTGATAGACAGTACGTTTATATCTTTATCAAAAGTTAACCAAATATCTTTACCACGAGCATATTTTAGTGCATTATTCAAAATTTGCTCTATCATAATGGAAGCCCATTGCACATCTGTCAATACTTCTTCATCTGAGCGATCATAATGTATACGTGTATGTTGATCGATAAATTGTATTGAATATTTCATTATTAATGGCTTAACCAATTCATTGACAGTTACTTTAGTAAAGCTCATGTCAGTTTCATGATTCATTAATTTTAAATAGCTTAAAGCTAAACTAGTGTAATTATCAATTTGAATTATTTCTTGTCGGACACGGTTAACAACATTGTCTTCATTACGTTCGAGTAATAGTTTGGAGGCAGTGATCGGTGTTTTAATTTGATGTACCCAAGTAAGAAAATAGCTTTCGATGTCATTTTGGTATTGCGTTTGCTTGCTTCTTAATTGTTGAACTTCTTGTTCTAACACTTTAAGTTGAGATGTCAATCGTTGTTGTTTTTTAAACTCGCTCAATGCGATAAACCAATAAATAACCATGATAAATAACATAATGCCACTTCCTAAAAAGTAGGCATAGTAGGGCAAATTAAAGACAAAAAAGATTACTAAAAAAACAACTAATGCCATTGCGGTGATGATCAGTTCACGCTTAATTGTGTCAAAGAACGTTGTCATTGGCGTTAAACCTTATATCCTATATTCTTTTTTGTTTCAATAAAATCTTCAAGCCCTATAGAATTAAGTTTTTTGCGTAAGCGTGTCATATTTACCGCAAGCGTATTGTCATCAATAAAGTGTTCAGACTCCCAGCATTTTTCAATTAACGTTGTGCGACTGACATATTTACCTTGATTATCAAACAGCATTTTAATAATTTGTAACTCTGTAAATGATAAATGTACCGATTCTTCTTTGTAATAAAGCGTTGCTTCATCAATAATCAACTTACAGTCACGAACTGTCGTTTCATTATGATTCACAGTTAAATCATAAGTTCGACGAAGCAAAGCTTGAATCTTTGTTATGGTCAATGACAGATTAAATGGTTTTTCTATAAAGTCATCTCCACCCATTTGTATCGCCATAATCTGATCCATATTATCCGTGCGTGAGCTAATAAAAATAATTGGTACATTTGACGATTTGCGAATTTCTTGGCACCAGTGAAATCCATTCAATGTAGGTAAATTAATGTCCAACAACACTAAATCTGGTTCATACTTTACGAACCAAGACACAATATCATCAAAGGTATCTACAGCAACCACATCATAATTCCACTTCATCAGTTCACCAGCCAAACTCTCGCGAATCACAACATCATCCTCAACAATCATAATCCTCATAACAACACTCCTTTATAAGCAAGAACTCAACTGGTATTGTAAATTTTTATTCTCTTTCTATTAGAGCTCCGCTATTTTTCTTGATTTTTTGTGCTTTCTTCTGGTTGATTTTCTTCTTTATTGTGAGCAGTTTGTGTTGTTTCTTCATTTTTATAATATCTAGAGGCAAATTCTCCATCTTTTGGTGGTGGTCCTTGCTCGAATTTGGATACAGCTTTATCTTGCTGTTCCTTACGCTTTTTATTACGTCTACGTTCTTCGAAAATACCCATTACAATAAATAATATGATTAAAATGGGTGATAGCATAACAAGAATCATAATGATTAACCCCTCTCCTAGTGAGAAATATATTTTTCTTCATCCCACATTTTACATCTTTTAATCAAAAATAACACGCATGTCATCCCCTTTTCTAACAATGATCCCCCTATACAATTTACATTTTCTTAACGATAAACCCACATAAACTCAACGTTAATTTCATACACTGAATTTGTAGTACACCTTTACATATAAATTAGGAGGATAATCAAAGCATGCGAGTATTTAATAAAATAGGAAAAGCTACATTAGCTACAACAATAGCAGCTGCCGCACTCTTAAGTACGAGTCAACTATCCGAAGCATCTGGAAGTGGTGAAGGTCCAGCCAATCCCCAAAATGATATGATGGCGATGGGTAACACGAAAAACCCTAAAAACGTCATCTTTATGGTCGGCGATGGTATGGGACCCGCTTATAACACAGCTTACCGTTACTATGCAGATAACCCAAAAACAAAAGAGTTAGATCAAACTGCCTTTGATAAATATCTTAAAGGGACTAACCGTACAAATCCCGATGATCCAAAAGAAAATGTTACAGACTCTGCCGCTGGTGGTACAGCTTTCGCTACTGGACATAAAACTTACAATGGCGCCATTTCAGTTGACACGAACAAAAAACCACTTAAATCTGTACTAGAACAAGCTAAAGAAAATGGCAAATCTACAGGCTTAGTGACAACAGCTGAAGTTACAGATGCGACACCAGCCGTTTATGCTGCACACATTGACAGTCGAGATAAAAAAGACGAGATTGCGCAACAATTTTATAATGATAAAATTAATGGCCAACACAAAGTAGATGTCATCTTAGGCGGTGGTTCTAAATACTTTGGTAAAAACAATGGTAATTTAACTAAAAAATTCCAAAATGATGGCTATGATTATGTCACAAATAAAACAGACTTAGCACATTCTCAAAGCAATCAAGTATTAGGCTTATTTGCTGAAAAAGATATGCCCCTACAAATAGATGCACCTCAACAAAATCCATTATTAGTTGATATGGAAAATAGTGCATTATCTAAACTTGAAAAAAATAATAAAGGGTTCTTCTTAATGGTTGAAGGTGCCTCTATTGATAAATCTGGTCACCCTAACGATATTACTGGTGTGATGTCTGAAATGAGCGGATTTGATAAAGCATTCCAAAATGCAATCAACTATGCCAACACACATAAAGATACATTAGTTGTAGCTACAGCAGATCATTCAACTGGTGGTTTATCTATTGCAAAAGGTAAAGACTATGTGTGGAATCCGGAAGCAATACGTAAGATGAAACATTCTGGTAGCTATATGACAAAGCAGATTGCTGATGGCAAAGATCCTGAAACCGTCATTAAAGAAGGCTATGGCATCAACTTCCCAGATAATCAATTAGACAAAGTCAAAGAAGCAGCAAAAGAACTTAAAGAAGTTAAATCAAAAGTGAAAAATGAAAAAGATCCAAAACTTGCTGCAGCAACGACGAAGTTACAAGATGCAATTCAAAAACCAATTAACGATGAATCACATACTGGTTGGACAACTTACGGTCATACTGGAGAAGATGTGAATACTTATGCTTACGGCCCAGGTGAGGACAAATTCTTAGGTAATAAAGATAACACAGATAGTGCGAAAAATATTTTCGCCTTCTTAGCTAATAATGCTAATTAATGAGATTAGGACAGAATTCATTATGAATTCGGTTCTATAATAAATAAGGCAATTTCTATTAACTTTCAATAGAAATTGCCTTATTCAACTTGTCAAAGACATTTATATCGCAACCTGATTTTAATATTTATATATCAAATATCGTTCTATTTAAAAATTTTAAACACTCACATTTAGCAATGTGCTTAATAAATACTTTTAAAAGGTGCAGGAAGTGCTTTTCTTAATCCAAAATAAAATTCTATATTTTCACAAATCCTTCTTGAAGCTTCTCCATCACCATATGGATTGCTTGCTTTACTCATTTTAATGTATTCATCTTTGTTTTCTAACAAATTTTTCGTTTCCTTTAAAACAGAATCAAAAGTAGTACCAATCACTTTTAATGTTCCTGCACTCACACCTTCAGGACGCTCAGTTGTATCTCTTAATACTAATACCGGTTTACCTAAAGATGGTGCTTCTTCTTGAACACCACCTGAATCCGTAAGAATTAAATATGCTTTATTGGCAAAATTATGGAAGTCAATGACATCAAGTGGTTCAATTAACTCAATTCTTGCGTTATTTTTTAAATATTGATGAGCAATTTCTCTTACTTTAGGATTTTTATGCATTGGATAAATAACAACAATATCTTCATATTCATTAACAAGCTGTTGAATTGCTTTAAAAATATTATGCATCGGAGTGCCAATATTTTCTCTTCTATGTGCCGTTAATAAAATTATCTTTTTATCACTATGTCTTTCGATAATTTCTGACTGATAATTATCTTTAATTGTAGTCTTCATAGCATCAATTGCAGTGTTACCTGTTACTACGATACTTTCTTCTGTTTTATTCTCTTTTTTCAAATTCTCTGCTGCTTTGTCAGTAGGCGCAAAATTTAAATCTGCCATATTTCCAACCATAACCCGATTCATTTCTTCAGGAAATGGCGAATACTTATTCCATGTACGTAAGCCAGCTTCAACATGACCTATAGGTATTTGATTATAAAAAGCTGTTAATCCACCTACAAATGTAGACGTCGTATCTCCATGCACGAGCACCATATCTGGTTCTTCTTCTTTGATGACTGCATCAAGTTTAGTAGTAATTCTAGAAGTAAGCTCAGCTAATGTCTGATTCGATTTCATAATGTTTAAATCGTGATCAGGTATGACATCAAATATGTTTAAAACGCTATCTAACATTTCTCTATGTTGCGCAGTAATGACGACTACCGGTTTTAAGTTTTTACTTTTTTGTAATTCTTTAACTAATGGCGCCATTTTTATCGCTTCAGGACGAGTACCAAAAATAGTCATTATTTTTTTCATTTACATCCACCTTATTAGTTGAATTATTAAATTACAATTCGCTTAATTATTTAGCTCTATATCTCTTGCTTTATATAGATTACCATAGTTAAAGTAAGATAAATCATTAAAGTTTGATTTAACAACATTTTTAGTATCAAATATGATTTTGTTTTTCATAAGTTTGAAATCATCATCGCTAAGTTCTTTAAATTCTGAATGGTCACTAAGAATAAGTACAAGTGATGCGTCTTCAGTAGCTTTGTTAATATCTCTTTCAACAAAGTCCAATTCCACATGTGGATCATAAGCCGTAACTTCAAAATTTTCCTCTTGTAATAAATGATAAATATCTAGTGCTGGAGATTCTCTTATGTCATCAACGTCACCTTTATATGTTAACCCAAACACGGCAATTTTAGCGTGATTAATACCAGATAATATTCTTTTGACATGCTCAACAACATAATGAGGCATTGAACGATTTACTTTTCTTCCAGTTTGAATTAATGGTGAATGTTCAGGGTCTTTTGCAATAATAAAGTATGGATCTACTGCTAAACAATGTCCACCCACGCCTGGTCCCGGTGAATGAATATTGACCCGAGGATGTTTATTTGCCATTTCAATTACATCTAATACATTAATATCTAAATGATTACTAATCTTTGTAATTTCATTAGCCAAAGCAATGTTTAAGTCTCTGTAAGTATTTTCCATTAATTTACTCATTTCAGCTGTACGTGCATTTGTTTCAATCAATTCTCCTTTAACAAAGGTACTATATACACGTTTACCCGCTTCAACACAATTCGGCGTTACCCCACCAATAATTCGATTGTTGTAAATTAATTCTTCTAATATTTTCCCTGGCAACACACGTTCTGGACAATGTACCAAGTATATATCTTCACCAACAGTAAACCCTTTATCTTCTATTAAAGGTTTAACATGGTCGTCCATTGTACGTGGTGCAATTGTTGATTCTACTATAATCGTGTCACCTTTTTTAAGATACGGTAAGACACTATTTACTGCATTTAACACGATTGATATATCACATGATTCATATTCATCATCATTGTTTGGGGTTGGCACTGATATGATAAAAGCATCTGCTTCCGCTGGTTTTGTAGAAACTTTTAAAGTCCCTTTTTCAAGTACTTCCTCAAATACTTCTTGTAAACCTGGTTCTTCAATGTTTACTTTACCTTTTTGTAAACTATCAATTGTTTTGTCATTGATATCTACACCTAATACATCTACATCGTGTTTAGCAAACATAATTGATGTTGGCAATCCAATATATCCTAATCCTACAACTGTTAATTTCATTTTAATACCCTCCATTAAACACAGATTTTTTATATGTTTCACACGTAAAATTTACAAAGTATTAATCTTTATTCATGATATCTTTGATAATATTTTCAAACTCTTGTTGATTAATATTTATTTTCTCTTCACTTAAATATAAATCTTTGCCATACACCAAATTGCCATAAAGTTTGGTAATAAATTTCACTTTATTTAATAAGGGATAAATCATTTTTGGAACTGGTAATAAAATCGTGCTTTTATTTTCATTTTTACGAATCTCTTTTATGACATTTGTTGTATTAAATTCAAATTCATCTTTAGGATGATAGATGCCTGCTTTTTTATGCGTAATAATTTCGTTGACAAATTGTTCTAAATGTTTGATATATAGTGCACTTCTATAGTTATGAATGTTAGGAACTATTGGTAATAGTTTTGCCACTTTTTTTAGTTTGGTGAAATTACCTGGTGAATCTTCCCCATAAATCATCGGTGGTCTGATAATTACAACTTTAAAGCTAGAACTAGAGATATTAAGTAGTTTCTCTTCTGCTTTAGCTTTTGATTTACCATAATCTGTTATAGGTTTTATCTTCATTGGATCAGTAATTTCAATATTTTTACCGATTACTCCATCTTCTCCAAATACAGCCATTGTACTCATGAATATAAACTGGTTAACTCCATCTTTTTTAGCTTTATTTGCTAATTTATTTGGTAAATGCATATTTATTCTAAAATAATCTTCAAGTTGTGCACTGGGATCATTATTATGAACTAATGCAGCAGTATGAATAATGACATCATAGTCTGTAAAACTTTGATTTTCCCATAGTGAATTTCTTACACTTAACCTACTTACTTTATTTCCTGATTTTTCTAAACTATTCGCTAAATGACTGCCAACATATCCACCAGTTCCTGTAATTAAAATGTTTTTACTCATTAGTGAGAAACACCTTCTGATGAGATTGTATTAATGACTGTTTTATAAATAATATACATGTCTAATAAAAATGATTGGTTTTCTAAATAGTATTTGTCAAACATTACTTTTTGATCGTCAGTATTATTATCTCTACCCATTACTTGCGCTAACCCAGTAACACCCGGTCGTATTGTATGAACATTTACTTTTGTTCTTTTTTCAATAAGTTCATATTGATTATAAAGTGCTGGTCTAGGGCCTACAATGGACATATCACCCTTTAACACGTTTAGTAATTGAGGTAACTCATCAATTGATGTTTTTCTAATAAATTTACCAGTTTTAGTAATAAAATCTGCTGGATCCATTAAATCTGTTGCTACATTAGGAGTATCCATTTTCATCGATCTAAATTTATAGATATTAAAAAGCTCATTATTTAGTGTTGGTCTTTTTTGCTTAAAAATAGCTGGGCCTGGTGACTCTAATTTAATTAGTAACGCTATAATAAGTAAAAAAGGCCCTGCTACAATTAAACCATATATTGAGCAAAATAAGTCGAAAGCTCTTTTCACATTAATTTCCTCCATTCAATAAGTTATAATATTTTGTTGTATTATGTTCTCTTGTATATTTATCTTTAAACAATTGATACGCGTTGACCCCTAATTCTTTTAATTCCTCTCTTGAATGCCTTGTTACAAAGTTATATATATCTTGTGCTGCTCCGTTATCTATTTGAATACCTGCATTGTAAGCTTCAACTTGCTTAACAATGTCTGATTGTTTATCCATAATTAAAATTAAAGGCTTCTTATTTGCCAAGTATCCATAGTTTTTACTTGGCACACCTAAGCCAACACCTTCTTTAACTAATGAAGCAAAGCACGCATCGGCAATTTTTAATACATCTGTATAATCAGTGCCAGTTAAAAATTTATAAATTTTGACATTTGAGATATGATTGAATTCAATTGAATTTTTAACTTTTTGATATTTCTTACCATGACCACATAAAATTGTTAGTGTTTTATTATCTTCCTTATTTAATTTAAGAAAATCAATAATAGTATCCATATCTTGAAGTTGTCCCATATTTCCACTGTAAAGCAAAATTTTGTCATATTGATTTCTTAAATCACGGAATTCTATATTATGAACTTTATCGTCTTCTGATTCTGTATACCAATTAGGAATGACATGTATCCGATCAGGCTTACTTGAAATCTTATTTTGTAATAAATAATTTTTCATTTCAGTTCCTAAAACAATAACGTTTTTCGCATTGCTATACACATGTTTATTGATATATTTCATTAATCTATCAATTAAACTACCCGGTCTAGTAGTTCCGGTTTTCAAAGCATTATCAGGTGCAATATCATACACTACAAATGAATACTGCTTTTTAAATACGCGATGCAAAATATCCGGGATTAACGGTAATATTGGAGGATTGGAATACACTAATATATGATTATATTTCAACATCCTGGGCATTTTAAAAATAAACATTAGAAATAGTGAAAAGAAATTACATATTCGTCCAAATTTGGACTTATTATTAAATTTTGAGTATCTTAATCTTTTTATATTAATGCCTTTGTAATTCTCATTCTTTTCAACTTGCTTCTCATTGCTATATTCATACGGCCATCCACACATAACATCTACATACATACCTTTTTTTACTAAATCCTCAGCCATTTGCGTTGGTAAAGTAGCAGAAGAAACGTATTCAGGATAAAAATACTGACATAATATTAATAATTTTTTCTTTTTCATTTAATCACCTGAAATTTTAATATTTATTTCATAATTATCATGATTGAATATTTTTGCTTTTTGAGAAATGATATAGCACTACATAAAATAGGCTATAAGACGCAATTAAAACAGCTGTATTTAATTCAACAAATTGCATAAATTCTAAGCTCGCAATTTTACTAATATAAAATGTAATAACTGTGCCTATAACAAAAGAAGCTTGTAACATTAATTCAATCTGTTGCTTTTTAATAACAACTACGGATAGTGATACTGTTGAAACTAATAATCGAATAGCAAACAAAGGTATAGTAATCTGCATCACCGTAATTGTTCCTAACCATTGACTTCCTAAGATTAAATTCACTATATTCTCACTTAATAAGTAAAATGGTATATATAAAGCAATTGACAATACTATTAGAGCACCTGAAAACTTTAATAATAGATTTCGAAACGTACCATATTTTAAATAATAATCATTTGCTCTTTGCATAAATATTTTAGATAAGCCTAATGAAATAATTGTCACAGGTATTCCTAAGATTCTAATAGTCATTCCGTATATGCCTACTTCTTCATTTGTATAAAGTATTCCTAAGAAGAAAATAACTATAGAAAAAGACAAACTATTTAATAATATTGACGGTGTGGAATATATAAGTTGATTTTTGTGTTCTAAAAATTCATTTCTAACTTCTTGTTTATCTGTAATGATATAAAAATATCTCTTAAACGTTCTGTATCCAATTCCAATGCCAGAGATATAAGAAAAAGCAAACCCAATTATTAGACCCAAACTTCCAAAATGTAATATGCCTAAACCAATTTGTATAAGAGTCATAGAAGCTGACCTAAATATATTAATAATACTTAGTGCTTTATAATTTCTTTCCCTATTCAAATAATTAGTAAATATATTAGTAAAACTTACTAGTACTAAAGTTATAATTACAAAAATTATATCTAGTATGTATTGAGGGAAAATAATTAAAAATATAATCGATATAGGAATTAAACACAAAATAATGACCGCAGATATTATGAAACTTATTTGTGATAGAACGTTAGCTTTATGTTGATTCTTAGCATTAATAATTAGTAAATCATATCTGGCGTTTATTATTGGAATTAGTATCATAGCTATATTTGAAAATATAGTGAATTCACCAAATTGAGATGGTGAATATATTCTAGAAACAACAGGCGTAGTTATAATTAAAATAAATTGACCTATTCCACTACTAATTATCATTAATAGCGAATCATTTAAAAATTTACTTTTTTTCATAATTTATCCCAACTTTTTTATAATTCTAGCTGGATTACCTGCTAATACTATATTACCTTCTTCAAAACTTTTAGTAACAATCGAACCTGCTCCAACTATTGTTTTTTCACCTAAAGTAACTCCTGGCAAGATTACTGAATTCATTCCAATCCAACTATTTGCTCCAATAACTACATTTTTTCCATCAAGATGTTTTTTTAAATTATTTGTATCGTGATTAGAAGTTATAATACCAACATTAGGAGCAATATAAACTCCACTTCCTAAAATAATTTGAGCAGAAAAATTATTAAAATAAGTTCCAGGAGACTGAAATATGTGTAAGTCATTTTTATCAAATATCAAATTTTTAGCATTATGAATTCTAACAGTTGAATCTGCTGGAAAAGGTAACTTTGTATTAATTCCTAAAAGTTTAAAAGGAATAGCTTTCCATGCCCATAGCCAACCCATCACTTTTTCTTCAAAGTAATATCCTTCTAAATATTTTTCATCATAAAAAAGTCTTAATGGCCAATTAATTATTCGAAAAACTTTTGATTTCATAATTTTTCTGATCATTTATAACCATCTCCTTTACTAAAAGCATTTTTAACTATTACCGCAGCAATAATTACAAGAGAATAAACTACTATTATTGATGAAATTAAAGTTATTATAGGGGTAGTATGTCCAAAAATATTAGTTGCAACTCTCATGTATACATATGTTCCAACAAATATTAATTCTAATGATTTAGTTTTATGTAATACCAACTCAAATATACATGCTAAAAACAAATTAAAAGCTAGTACTAAAAAGAAAAGTATTGGACCAAAATATATATATCCATAACCTGCACTAGAGATTAAATGACCCGTTAATTGTTTACTACCATAAATTATCTGATTAAATAATTGACTAGTGATTAAATGATCATGATCTATTAATAAATTCAACCCAAATATTGATCGTACATTATCAAATAAAAATTGTTTAAATGTTCCTTGATAATAGTTTGAATAATCTATAGCACTTGCAACATTGGTTGGCCCATAAAAATATGATTGTATCTGATCTACAAAATTAATTTGATCAGTACTGCTGGCTTCAAGTGCAGCACCATAAGAAGAGTAGTTAAAGATATATAATTCCTTATATAATGTCATTAATATTAAAATGAACGCACCTACTAGTAAAATTAATATATTTATTTTTTTACTATGGTACTTAAATAAAATTGTAATAATAACTAATACTGAGATAAGAGTATAAAGTTGTATACTTCTTCTCTCCCCAACTATCAAACTAATATTTATTAAACCTAAAATTAGTGGTAAAAATAGATAATAGATTTTTGGTTTTATTTTATATTTTTTATACGATAAAAAAGAACTAATCACAAAACTCAATGCTAGTGCTAATTGTAGTAACATTCTAATCAAAACAACCATTCCACTAGTAACTTCTGTTCCTCTACCATTATCATGTGTTTTTATCACTAAAAAAGAGATACTTTCTCTTGCGCTTGGACTTAAAATAAATATTATAATTACTATAAAAATGAACAATCCATAAAAAATCTTTGATCCTGAAATTTTGTAATCTATTTTTGGGGATGAAACTTTATCAGTAAACAACTTCCCAAATATATATAAGATAACTGAACCAATTATATATTCTACAGATATCAAAATCACAGCTTGATTAAAATATTCTCGACCTAGAGGTAGATTATTTATAATTTTATCTTCTGTTGTTCCTATTAATAAAGGAATTAAAATTAACCTAATAATTCCAAAAATATCATATATTAGTCTCGTATATTTAAGGTTCTCATTAGAACTAAAGAAAAGAATAGTTTTAGCTATTAAGTAACTTAAGGGCATTATAGCTAGTAACATCTCGTTTTTTGATATTAAAATAATTACTGTACAAATAAAAAGAAAAGTAATAACTAAATTAAATATTTTATTCATTCAATACCTCATCTAATTTTTGATAAAAATTTTCATTTTGCTTTAAAACATATTTGATATACTTTCTTCTTTTCTTATTTATTTGTGCATTATCAACGCAATGATAGTAATCGATGATTTTATTTCCTAATCCAGATAAATCATCTGAATCTACTTGAATTCCTAATCCAAATTCTTCAGCCTGTGAAGCAGTATAAGTATCTTTAGAAGTAATAATCGGTTTATTTAGAAATAATGAATAATACATTCTAATAGATAACGCTGTGTCAAGCGCTATATTTTTATTACCGTACAAATTATTAATTATATCTGTCTGATTTAAAAATTTTGATGTTTCCTTAATATCAAAGCCCCCATAAAATTTCACGTTTTCTATTTTAAATTCTTTAGCAAATTCTTCTAAATTTTCAGCACCAGTTCCAAAATATTGAATCAAAAATCTAGAATCATTTTTTAATTCTTTTAATATCTTTTTATTTATATCTAAGAATCTCACATTACCAATAAAACTAATTTTCAATGGCTGTTGGAGGACAATATTTTTTTCAGATTTAGCTTGATTTATTATCTTAGAATTATAACTATATACAACTCGGTATTTTTTTGATTTAGGTAGAAATTTTAAAAAACCATCTGATGAAATTGTAGACATATAACTAAAATTAACTAATTGAGTCATTCTAGCAAAGACTACCCTATTTTTTTCATAAAAATAATCTCTTATATTTAAAATATACCTTCCTTTATAATATTTAGTTAAGAATTTTTTGAATAAATGTCCCGTGTAACTTCCCCATACAATCAAAAAATCATAATTATTATGCTTTATAATATCTATTGCATAAGACTTGAATGAGTAGTATTTCAATGCCTTTCTTGCTAATGACCAATTTGAATCAATATTAACTGTGTACTTATAATAATTCGTCAATCCTTCAAATTTTTCATCTATTCCATATTTATCTGTATATAAGATATCTACTTGATTATTTTTTAAATCAATATAATCAAGATAATGAGATATCAAAGACATATGTTTGATATTTGTTGCACCTAAAATAGCAATTTTCATAGCTACTTCCTCCAAGTATTACGGTTAATGATATCTTTGTAACTTTGTATAATTTTAACGACTTTTGTTGACACGTTTGTATCTTTGTAATCAATCGCATCAATCATAGGTTCGTTGTTTTCTTCCATTGCTTTTGCAAGCTCTACGGATTGTACTAAGTTATTAAATGCAATGCCTCCAACTATCACGGTACCTTTGTCTAAAACTTCTGGTCTCTCTGTTGATGTTCGAATAAGCACACCTGGGAATTTTAAAATTGATGATTCTTCAGATAGTGTGCCACTATCAGATAGTACGACAAAAGCATTTTTTTGTAGCGCATTGTAATCAAAAAATCCAAATGGCTTAAGTTGTCTTACTAATGGATGAAATTTGAATTCTCTTTCTTCAATCTTTTTCCAGCTTCTTGGATGTGTTGAATAAATAACTGGTATTTGGTAATTTTCTGCAATATCATTAATCGCATTCATAAGTGATAAAAAGTTTGCTTCATTATCAATATTTTCTTCTCGATGTGCAGATACTAATATATAATTTTGAGGTTCTAATTCTAATTTTGTTAAAATATCACTTTCCTCAATTTTATATAAGTATTCTTCTAATACTTCTTTCATTGGAGATCCTGTAACAAAAATGTTTTGCTTTGGAAAACCTTCATCTAATAAGTAGCGTCGGCTATGTTCTGTATAAGGTAAATTAACATCACTGACATGATCGACAATTTTACGGTTAATTTCTTCAGGTACATTTTGATCGAAACATCTATTCCCCGCTTCCATATGGAATACTGGAATTTTTAATCTTTTGGCTGATACCGCTGCTAAACAGCTGTTTGTATCGCCTAAAATAAGTAATGCATCTGGGCGTTCTTTTGCTAACACTTCATATGATTTAGCTAAAATGTTTCCCATCGTTTCACCTAAATGATTACCTACCGCTTCAAGATAATAATCTGGCTCTCTTAACTCTAAATCTTCAAAGAATACTTGATTTAGTGTGTAATCATAATTTTGCCCTGTATGGACTAATACTTGGTTAAAGTACTTATCACATGCTTTAATTGTTGCAGATAATCGAATAATTTCTGGTCTTGTACCAACAATTGTCATTAATTTTAATTTTTTCATTCAACTAGACCTCCAAAAAGTATGTGTCTGGATTATTTGGATCAAAAATTTCGTTTACCCACATGATAGTCACCATATCTGTATCGCCTAAGTTCTCGATATTATGTGTGTAACCAACTGGAATATCAACCACTTCCAACTTATCTCCTGAAACGTAATATTCAATAACGTCATCGTCGTCAACTTTTCTAAAACGAATCACACCTTGCCCCGAAACTACTAAAAATTTTTCATTTTTAGTATGGTGCCAATGATTGCCTTTTACTATTCCAGGTTTAGAAATATTAACTGAAACTTGGCCTCTATCTTTTGTTTTAAAAATTTCTGTAAAAGAGCCTCTGTGGTCTACATTCATTTTCAAAGGATAACTAAAGTCTTCTTTAGGTAAATAACTTAAAAATGTGCTATACAATGCTCTTTCAAACGGATCTTCGGTATTAGGAAGTGCTTTATCGTTTGGAATTTCTCTATACTGAAATAAAAGTTCAGCAATCTTACCTAATTTAACCTCATAGACATTGGCAACTTTAGGCTCGCCATTTTCTATATTTGGCTTACCATTAATCGCGTTTTCAAATTCTTTGACAACATCATCAATGTAGTTAAGCTTAAGTATTACATTTTTATCATTCACTTGAATCTCTTCATCTCTAGCGATTTTGTAACAAAATGTTGCAATAACAGAATTGTAGTTTGGCTTACACCACTTACCAAATAAGTTAGGCAAACGATAAATTAACACATTATTACCATTATCTTTGGAAAATTGTTCAAGTACTGCTTCGCCTTGGCGTTTACTGTTTCCATATGGATTATCATTTTCCGCTTGAACAGACGAAGATAAAATAATATCTGGCTTCTTCGGATTATCTTTTAGGATGTCTAATACTTCTTTCAGAAAATCAACATTGCCTTCTTTAAATTCAACTTCATTTTGTGGTCTGTTGATACCTGCTAAATGAACAACTGAATCAGCTTCTAACAAATATTTTTTTACATCTTCTGCGTCAGTCTGTCTATTAATTTCAAGAATGTCATTATCTGTAGTTGCTTTCAAATCTGCTTTTAAGTTCTTTCCTACAAAACCATTCGAGCCAGTTATAACGATTTTCAATGTAAACCCACCTAACCTTGTTTATAGTTACTTAATTCAGTTCTTACATATTCTAAAGATAATAATTTTTCCTTAATTTCTTCTACTGTTAATATATTCGTATTATCAGAATTATACTCGTATGCCTCTGTAATCTCTTTATTACCATCTTCATAATAGTTACTATAATTTAAGTCCCTAGAATCTGCTGGGATACGGAAGTAATCTCCCATATCTTCACATTGTGCATATTCTTCTCTAGTTAAAAGTGTCTCAGCTTTCTTTTCACCATGTCTTGTACCAATAATTTTTATTTCATTATCCGCTTCAAACAATTGTAATAGCGCTTCAGCTAAGTCGCCGACTGTTGAGCTTGGTGCTTTTTGAACCATAATGTCACCCGTTTTGGCATATTTAAATGCATGTACTACGAGTTCAACTGCCTCTTCTAAACTCATTAAAAACCGTGTCATGTTAGGATCTGTTATTGTTAAAGGCTCACCAGCTTTTATTTTTTCAATAAATAATGGAATAACTGACCCTCTTGATGCCATAACATTGCCGTATCTCGTACCACAAATTAATGATTGCTCACCATCAACATTTCTAGATTTGGAAACAAAGACTTTTTCCATCATTGCTTTTGAAATACCCATCGCATTAATCGGATAAGCAGCTTTATCTGTTGATAAACAAATGACTTTTTTCACTTTATTACGAATTGCATTTTGAAGTACATTTTCTGTTCCAATAATATTCGTTTTTACAGCTTCCATAGGGAAAAACTCACAAGATGGAACTTGTTTCAATGCAGCGGCATGAAACACATAATCAACATCTCTCATTGCAGTTTCAACACTATGCGAATCTCTTACGTCTCCAATATAGAACTTTAATTTAGCATTGTTGTATTTTTTTCTCATGTCATCTTGCTTTTTCTCATCTCTGGAGAAAACTCTTATTTCTTTAATATCAGTATCAAGAAATCTTTCCATAACTGCATTTCCAAATGACCCTGTTCCTCCAGTTATTAGTAGCACTTTATCTTTAAACATATTAAGTCTCCTAATCATTAGCAATTTTGATTATTTTTTCTTTCTTAAAATCTTTCACTAAATCATTGATGATTGCTTCTACTTCGTCTTTAGAAAAGTTTCTTACTTTGCCTCTATAAATCTTTTCATAAACTTGCTCAGGATGTATTTCATTTTCATTCAGTAATTCTTCGTACATCTTTTCACCTGGACGAATACCAGTAAATTTAATTTGAATATCATCTTCGGATTTTCCACTTAATCTAATTAAATTTTTTGCTAAATCAACAATCTTAACAGGTTCGCCCATATCTAAAACAAATATTTCTCCACCTTGTGCTAAGGCACCAGCTTGTAACACAAGTCTTGAGGCCTCTGGAATCGTCATGAAATATCTCGTCATATCAGGATGTGTTACTGTAACTGGACCACCAGCTTCAATTTGTTTTTTAAATAATGGGATTACTGAACCACGTGAACCTAATACATTACCAAAACGAACAGCTACGAAATCGGTTTTACTATTTTCTTCATTTAAACTTTGAACAACCATTTCAGCTAAACGTTTTGACGCGCCCATCACATTTGGTGGATTTACAGCTTTATCTGTAGAAATCATGACGAATTTTCTGACCCCTGCAGTTTTAGCAGCTATCGCGACATTTCGTGTACCTAAAACGTTATTTCTAAATGCTTCAATTGGATTGTATTCCATTAAAGGTACGTGTTTATGCGCAGCAGCGTGATATACGGCATATGGCTTATACCGATTCATCACATCTTGAATGCGTTCTGGATTTTGTACATCGGCTATAATCGGAATAATTCTAATTTTATCTTTGTAAATTGCATTTAATTCTTGATGAATAAGATAAATACTATTTTCGCCGTGCCCTAATAACAGAATACAATCAGGTTCAAACTTACAAACTTGTCTACATATCTCAGAGCCAATCGAACCACCAGCACCGGTAACCATTATCGTTTTATGCGTTAGTTCTTTTGAAATCATAGCCATATCCAATTCAACTGGTTCACGCCCAAGTAAATCTTCTACCTCTACACGTTTTAATTGATTAACTTCTAGTTCACCAACTAATACTTGTTCAATGCTAGGCATTTTAAACAATTCTATGCCAGTGCTATTACAAATATCGTTAATTTCTTTTAGGCGATTAGGCTTGAGTGTTGGAATAGCAATAATAATACGCTTAATGCGGAATTTATTTACTAAATTAGGGATATCATCAATTGTCCCTCGTACTTTTACACCGTCTGCTATGGTGAGTTTTCTTTTTTGAGGATCATCATCCACTGCCAATACCGGTTCTAGCCCCATTTCAGGACTTCTTAACATTTGGCGAATAAGTAAAGAACCACCTCGTCCAGCCCCAACAATAAGGGTTGGTTTTTTCTTTTGATGTTTGCCAACGACAAATTTTCGTGTCACTCTCCATGAAATACGGGAACCTCCGATTAATATTAACACCATCATCCATGTAATAAGATATAATCTAAAGAACGGTGGGTGCCCCGTAAATACTGGAACTAATATGACTGTAGCTAAAATAGAACAAGTCACTGACTCTACTATGATTAATAATTCATTTACACTGGCATACTCCCATGCACGATGGTATAAGTTAAAAATATAAGCAAATACATGATGCGCGATTAATAGCAATATTGAAGTCAAAATTAGAATTTTATTGGCGTATCCTTTGAAAAAAGGCTCCAAAATGTTATAACAAATAAAAACTGAAAATGCTACAATCAACGAGTCTATTATAATTAAAGCAAAAAGCCTTACTCGAGCATTTAATTTGTTCACATGTTTTCATCTCCTCATCCATCATGCGTATAAATTAAAATAAACCAAACAATTTTTTATGCTTATATTCTTGAAGTGGTTGTTTTTTTACTATATTTTCATTTTTGATGACAGATTTTGCATTATTCATAAAATTTTTTATGTTTTCTTCATATTTTTGTAAATTTTTATTGCTAAACAAACTATTCATGATAAAAGGTCTTTGGGTGACATGGTGTGCATCTGAAGCTATGAAATGGGATAAATTATTTTCAATCATTTGAATGGACAATTTTTGCACTTTTTTTCCAAGTTTTCCCATTAACGAGGCTGAAGTAAGCTGGCTGAACGCACCCGAATTTATAAGTTCATATAAAACATCTAAGTCTTGGGTGATGACCTTATTCCTCTCTGGATGGGCAATGATGGGGATATAACCATTCGACTGTAAATCAAAGAAAAGACGTTTTGTATAGTGTGGAACACTATTTGACGGCAACTCTATTAATAAATAGTTAGAGTTATTTAATCCAATGGCATCTCCTTTTTGTAATAAGGACAGTATTTGATCTGTTATTCTTATTTCTTGTCCTGGATAAAGCTTGATACCTAAATCTTTGACTTCATCCATATCTAAGAGTTGTTCTAAACTTTCTTTAACCTGACTATAACTGTTATCATATTGGGGACTTAAGTGATGTGGTGTCGCAACAATCTCTGTAACCCCTTCATTCTTCGCTTGAGTTAATAAAGTAATGGCATCTTCTTTAGTTTTAGGACCATCGTCCACATTAATCAAAATATGATTATGTATATCAATCATTTATTCATCATCTCCGTAATAATAATAACTAGATGATTTTTCTTTAGGTGTTTTATTTAACACTGCTCCTAGTACACGTCCTCCTACTTTTTCAATTAATTCTTTTGCTTTCTTCACTTCATTTTTATTATTATTCTGTACATCAATGACCATGACACAATTAGGTACGAATCTTAAGTATACCTGTGCATCTGTAACTGAAATGATTGGCGGTGTATCAATTAAAATGAAGTCATATATTTCATTTAAATCACGTAATATGTTTTCAAATGCGGCAGAACCAATTAATTCAGATGGATTAGGTGGTGTGGGACCTGCTGTCATTAAGTCAAGATTCTTTACTCTCGTCTTGATAATCGATTTATCAAAGTTAGACTTTCCTATGATTAAATTTGATAATCCATCATAATTCGTCGTTTCAAAATGATAATGTTGCGTGGGCTTTCTCATATCTCCATCTATGATTAATGTTTTATATCCTGCTTGTGCATATGTGATTGCAATATTCGCTGAAATAATACTTTTACCTGCAGCTGGCTTTTCAGAAGTAACAATGATACTTTGAACTTCTTCTACACCTGAAAACATGATATTAGAGCGTATACCTCTAACTTTTTCACTCACGATTGATTTAGAATTATCTTCAGTAAACAATGGCGTATTTAAATTTTTTCGTTTCTCATTCTTTTTAGTCATACTTTCGTCTCCTATTTCAATTTATGGATTGAACCTAGAACTGGAATGTCCAACTCTCTAATAACATCTTCTTCTGTTTTAATTCTTCTATCAAATAATTCTTTAAAAATGATAATTACAATAGTGAGTACTAAGCCTAATACAAGTCCTATTGCTAAGTTTTGCGACAAATTAGGTGAAACTTTGGATGCAGTTCCATCTGCTTTCGATAATATCGAAACGTTATCTATATCCATGATTTTCGGCATATCTTTACTAAATACACTTACAATTTCATTTGCTATGCGTTCTGCGTCTGCCTTGCTATGATTTTCAACACTTACATTTAAAATTTGTGAGTCAGCTTGTTTTGTGACTGTAAGCATGTTGTCAATTTCACTTGCAGAGAGATTTTTATCTTTTTTCGCTACGTCTTCTAATATACGTGGACTCTTAAGAATTTCAGAATACGTATTAACAAGTTGAATATTACTTTGAACTTCTTGAGCCCTGTATTGTTCATTGCTTTCTTTTTGGTTTACTAACACTTGTGTATTTGCCTCATATTTAGGCTTCATTAAAAATATAGTTATTAATAAGCTTATAACTACAAAAACCACAGGTATTAAAATAAATAACTTCCAATTCTTTTTTAGTGCAGTTATAAACATCGATAAATCAAGCGTTTTTTCCATTTTGACCTCCAGCAGTAATTTGAATTTTTGTATTTATTTGTGAAATTATCTAGTATGTTTAGAATTACTCTTTATATCTAAGTATTATAAACTTTTTTAAGAAATATACAATTACATTTAATCCTACAATAACTTTTATAAATTAAATTTAATTTTTTGTAAACATCATGTAAATTTTCACTATAAAGTTGCGATTTACACTGCCCATCCTATAAAACAAAAGCCAGGATATTTTCTAGATGTGAAAATATCCTGGCTTGTTGTTTTTAATATTCAATATTTGGCATTTTATTTACTTTCTCTTGATATTTTTTGAAAGCTACAAAACCAACTGCACCTAATATAATTGTAATGAATAGACCTTTCATTCTTGTCACTCCTTTTGGTAAATCAAAATTCAAACTCTTCACGTGTCGTGTGAAAGCTTCATATACCTATTATACACATTTATCTTCTATTTTTAAAAATAAGAATTCTATTTTATGCATCACTTATCAATAATATCAATCATACATACGCCATTAGTATGATTTTAAAACAAAGTGCTTGCGCTATATGCAATTAGAAGTATAATAATTATATCTAAATCACAATTTAAAGGAGCTCAACTCATGTCTAAATTACTCTATATTACTGCACATCCATTAGATGAACTGGCATCTAACTCTATGGCAGCTGGTAAAGCCTTTTTAAACGCTTATAAAGAACAACATGCTCAAGATGACATCGTGCATATCGATTTATTCAATACTTACATTCCACTCATTGACAAAGATGTCTTAACAGGATGGGGTAAAGCAGCAAACGGTGAAACACTTAACGGTGATGAAAAAGAAAAAATTGAACGTTTAGCTGAAATTCTTGATGAATTTTTAAGCGCTGATAAATATGTATTCGTGTCACCAATGTGGAATTTATCATTCCCTCCTGTATTAAAAGCTTATATTGACGCTATTACTGTTGCCGGTAAAACATTCAAATACACAGCAGAAGGCCCACAAGGTTTATTAACAGATAAAAAAGTACTACATATCCAATCTCGTGGTGGATATTATAGTGAAGGCCCCGCAGCTGAAATGGAATCTGGTGACCGTTACTTGAAAACAATTATGACTTTCTTAGGAGTGCCATCATATGAGAATGTCATTATTGAAGGTCACAATGCAGAACCAGAAAAAACAGAAGAAATCAAAGCAGCTAGTCTAGCAAAAGCTACAGAAGTTGCTAAAAACTTCTAATAAATTTTATTTAAAAAGCACGTCCGACCATTTAATCTGAGTCAGACGTGCTTTTCTTATGTTCTATTTCATCTATTGCGCGATCAATAGCGTCTGCAAAAACATACATACGCTTTGTAAAATCTTGATGCTTATCCTTAGCGATATGATTAAAATTATCATTGACGAAAAAAGATTTGCGCAATGCAGTGGTGAGCTCCAATTGTACTCCTGCATGCTTTAAATCCTTGTTGACAAAGTTACCTGTCAGTTCGCCACCAAGATATGTTGGCGCAGGTTTAACAACAAAATGTGACTTAATCAATTGCTTTTGAATGGCTAATTTTAAAGGTGTGTCCAATCCCCCAATATAGACAATCGGGTGATTCCCTTTTGCGCCATGTATCGCAACGGCATATTCTTGCTTTTGAAGCATCTTTAATAGTTGAGGATCATTATAATGCGCCGACGTTACATGTAAACGTTCTGCATGATGACGCAAAGCTATAAATGAATAGAAATTATAATGGTTCTTTCGTGCAACAAGTCGCGATAATTCCGTTGTTCCTTTTTCAATATTACCCCCGTGCGGTGCAATAATGATTGCATCGCTCTTTGTATGTATGACTTCTTTCTTCCAATCTCGCCCTTCTTTAGTATGAGCAAATAATTGAGTCATTGATTTAAAGTAATCTGGACGTCTCACATCTGGGACAGGAACTTTATCTGGTGCTAATTGTGCTAGTTCACCACGATTAAATACTCCGTGATGTAACTCTGCCGTTGTCCTATGATAAAAAATTGCTAAACATACGCATATAATGGTAATGAGTATCATAACAAACAGAAATATTTTTTTATTATTTGTGCGTTGTTTGGCTTTTTGTGGTGACATATTTTATCTCCAATATCAATTTATAGCTTTTATATTAGCTTATTCACAAGAAAAAACAAATCTTTCCTGTTATATTTAATGAAAACGTTAGACCTTTTCACATATACTTTAACATGATTTTACGTTAGCTCAATGGTTGGATGACAAGCGATGTTTCTCGTGAAACGTGACGCACTAAATACTTTGTGCGTCTAAAAATTCATCATCAATAATGCTTTTAGTCATTTGCTGTAAGTGTGGGATGTCCCATTGACTTTGTATATTTTGGCGTAAGGCATGTTTCTCAGCCAACGCCGGTGTATAATCGTGTAAATTATATAATACAAAATGTTTGCGCGTACGTTTATCCATAGGCTTACTTTGTTCATAATGGTTAACCATGCTGCGCCATTTTACGTTGTTCACGGTAACACCTTTAGAAGTTTTTTCTAAATTAAAATTCAACCGTCCTAATAATTGGTTCCATTCCGTTGAAGTATATTGCCCGTTTAAGAAATTACCAAGTGAATATGCCACTAACGTTTGATGCTGATTTTTTCCTTTTACCCATTTAACCGGTTGAATAACATGTGGATGCATTCCTAAAACAACGTCAACACCTTCATCTGCAAATAACTGCGCATACTTTTGTTGCTTCTCATTCGGCATTGTATGATTCTCATTGCCCCAATGTGCTGAAACAATTACCGCATCACTATGTTCCTTTGCTTTGCGCACATCTTTTTTGATCGTTGCTTCATCAAAGGTTTTTACTGTATAAGGATATTGAGATATTTGGCCATTTGTACCATATGTATAGCAAAGTAAGCTTACAGTAATACCATTTCTCGTAATTGTATGTACCGCTTCGCTTTCTTTTTGAGACTTGAAAACACCAGAAAACAACACGTCATGGCGATAGGGTTTCCAAGCATTTATATGATTGGTTACTCCTGAATCACCTTGATCCAGTGAATGGTTGTTTGCACCATTTATGATGTTAAACCCACTATCTACAATGGCTTTAGTTACATCACTCGGTGTATTAAATTGTTTAAATCCTGAGTACGGCTTATCATCTCCACCAATCGGTGATTCTTGATTCACATACGCGAAGTCTGCTTGTTGAATATTTGATTTCACATGCTTGTACATAGGTTTAAAATCATATTTATTCGAATCTACTTTAGCATCGTTATAAACAACTGGATGTATTAAATTATCACCAACAGCTACGACAGATGCTGAGGCATTAACCTTTGTGGTTAAAGTTAAATAACTCATTATCAACATTAAAACTAAGGCAATCACACATACAATACGATACTTCTGCATACGCATACCTCCTAACATGCATTTTTAGCGGCTCAAAATCCAATTTATCTACTTTTTAATTCTATAATATATTCTAATTACATTCAATTTTAATAATCGTAATAAAACATCACTATTATATAATACAAATAATGATAAATTGCAAAGTCATGTTTATGATATGATTACTATTTTTAATTTTGATGAATTAATTTAGTCGTATATTTCAGTAGCACGCGCTAAGGAATGTAATGCCTTAGTAGCTTTTCGTAGCATGACATCTTTGCATCATGATGACAATAAACTTAAAACTATATATATGACCAATGCAATATAAGCGAAATATAAAAAAATACCCTCCTATTTTACTATGGAAGGTATTTTAATGGATTAATCATTAACAAACCATGCTAAGGCACGCGCAATACTTTTATCCCAATAAGTGTAATCATGGGCGCCTGGACTAGGTTCAAAACGATAAGGAATCTGTTTATCTGCTAGATAGTCAATAAATGTTAAGTTATCTTGGTACAGAAAATCTTCGGTTCCGCACTGAATAAATAATTCTGGAAGTGTTTCTTCTCGTGCCACTGCTGCATCAACCAAATGATATGTATCTAAATTTGTGCCTTTAACATTAGTATGTTCACCTGTAATTGCTTGTGGATGATAGTCTGTCCATTCTAAATCAATCAAGGTTTGTGCTTGAAAGACGGCAGACATTGGTGCTGCTTTGGAAAATAAATGACTTTGTGTCAGTGCAAATTTCATCGTTCCATAACCACCCATAGAATGACCAGCAATAAAGTTATCCTCACGACGCGTTGATAGAGGAAAAATTTGATGCACATAATGATACACTTCTAAAATATAGTCATAATAACGATGGCCATACGCCATATTGGCATAAGCACTATGATCAGCATTAGGCATAATAATGGCCAATTGATGTGATTCTGCATAGCGTTCAATGCTTGTAAATCTCATATATGATGTGGCATCACTTGATAATCCATGTAGCAGCATAACCGTTTTAAGTGGTTTAGCAATTCCATCACTTTTAAAAAAACTCGTATCTTCTGGTAGAATAACTGTTAAATTTTGATTCATGCCAATCGTTGGCGATTGATAATTTAATGTAATATAAGCCACCTTGATGTTCATTCCTCTCATTATCAATAGATTATTCTAATCATATCATTTTACACTTTAGCACGCTATTTGGTCTCTTTTAAAATCAAACAATGCTCAGACATTCATATCAATTAAAATCTGTATACAGCTCAAAAAATAAGGCCCTATCGTATAGTCTAATAAACTTTATTAAACCAAAATAATGAGGGGCCTTATATATTACAATCATAATCTTGCTCATATTGCTATACATGATTTTCCAATATTTTTCCGTGTTATAGCATTATAATCATATCAGAAAGAACCACTTTGCTAATCTATCTCTTCTCTATATAAAGGCTGACTCATACATCTTGGACCTCCGCGACCACGCACGAGTTCACTACCTCTAATTTCAATCACTTTAATCCCTTTTTCACGTAATAATTGGTTAGATACATAATTGCGATTATATGTAATAACCACTCCTGGACGAATGCATAATGTGTTAGAACCATCATTCCATTGTTCTCGAGCACCATCGATAATATCTCCATTACCTGTAGGAATAAATTCAATTTCTTCGATACCAAGTGCCTGCTCTAATGTCGCTTTTAAATCGCTTGACCGTGTAATTTGAATATCATCACCTTGTGTGTTTTGCTCAATAGTAAAGATATTCATATTTTGTTCTTTCTTGAAAATAGCTGCATGCATCGTAAATTTATCATAATCAATCATTGTAAAGACAGTATCCAAGTGCATAAAGGTACGACTATTAGGAATTTCTATCGCTAATACTTTTGTGAATGTTGCATCTGCATTAAATAAGACTTGCCGTGCTAAACGTTCAATCGCTTGGGCAGACGTGCGTTCGGAAATTCCAATAGCTAATACTTCTTTAGATAATACGAGTTCATCCCCACCTTCAATATTAAATGGTGTCTGTCGATCCAACCATACTGGAATATCTTCATCTTTAAAACGAGGATGATACTTTAATATATATGACATAAAAATAGACTCTCGACGGCGTGCACCAAAATACATGCGGTTTACTGTCATCCCATGTCCAATAGAAGCTTGTGGATCACGTGTAAAGTATAAATTTGGCATTGGGTCTAAATAAAATGGGTATAAATCATCAATATATTCCACTAAATGAATTGATTTTAATTTAATTTCTTCTTTGCGAACACCAGACATGATTTTTTCAATCAATTCCTCATTAGTCAATGTAGCAAAGTAGGCTTTAATTTCTTGTTCATGTCCGAGAATCGTTTCTGGACATTCTGTCAACACCTCTTCAATAAATTGTGCACGTACGTTCGGCTCTACAATTGCTTCGGCTGCTAATTGCTCCAAATATAGTACTTCTACACCTTCATCCCGCAATGTTTGTGCAAAATGATCATGCTCTTCTTGAGCCACTTTTAAATATGGAATATCATCAAACAATAGACCACTTAAATGATCCGGTATTAAATTTTCTAATTCTTTCCCCGGTCGTTTTAGCAATACAGTTTTTAATGTTCCAATTTCACTATTCACTTGAATAGGACCATGTGACATAAATTCATTTCCCCTTTGTTCAATCAATCATGATATGCATAAAGTCTTTCTACGAATTACCTATACCCTATTAATCCACTTCTATGTCCTGCGATTATTTATATTTTTGAAAATTGTAGTTTTCTATTTAAATTTACGAACATATGTTCTATAATGAGTTCGAGGTGATAACTATGATTCCTAAACAATATCGACATGAAACCGATTATCGAAAAATACCAAGAGAATACTTAGACAGTAATATTCCACAAGGTCGTGGTATCGTCAAATGGGCACCGTTTGCGACAATGCCAGAGCAATATCAACAGCTGCGTGACTATATCGAAGAACAAAATAAAATTGACATGCCCAGCTTATCTGAAGACCAATTAACACTCATCAATCGCAATTTAACAACGAAATTCGTCCACCAGCAACTCGCTATTATTAGTTATTGGCGCAGTGGTTATATCCATTCAATCTCTGGCTATATTAAACATATTGACACGCAACAGCAATATATTGTTATAAGTAATGAGCGTGGCAATGAAACAATGAACTTGGATTTTAATGTCTTATGTAATGTGGAATAACCTCAAATGTCTAGACGAAAAAATAGCTATGAAGACGTCTTTTATCACTGTCTTCATAGACTACTTATATTATTTACTTGTTGTAAATCTCGCATCGCTCATATCTACTTCAACTACTTTGCCATGTTTAACAAAGCATGTAACTCCTAAACCCTTTTTTGTTGATTTATAGACGAACAGGCTTATATCTTTTCTATTTGTATCATCTTTAACTTTTTTCAAGTTGTTACCATAAGCTTTAACTAACTTGTCATATGTTAAGTTACCTTTAACGACAAATTGAACTTTACTCGCTTTACGACCATTCGCTGTAACACCAGTGAACTTTTGATTATACTTTTCTACTACTTTCTTACTGTGAGTTGGGAGCAGGACAGAGTTCATAGCTAATCTTAGTATGTCTCCTACATATTAGACTTTAGCCTTATATGAAAATTAAGTCGAAATCATTTTTTTAATAGTGTAAAATGATAAAGCATACATTATTTGCATCATAAAACTCAATACATAGATATAAGGTGAAGTTTAATACATAATCATTTAGACGATGGAGGCATTATTTTTGAAAAAAGTATTAGCAGCTATAACTATTTTATTACTCGTTGTTGCTTTAGGCTTTTCTGTGTTTTTTGCAGCTACGACAACGCATCATTCAACTTCCGACCAGAAAGACAAGGTTGAATCTACTAAGAAAAAGAATGATACACACAAAGACAACAGCCCTGAAGACGATGCACAATTAGACACACCGCAGTCGGCAAACAATGCTACTACAGCACCTGCCAACAATGGACAAAATGTTCAGCAACAGGCACCTCAATATCATTATCAACAACAGCAACCTGTAAAATCTCAACAGTCTGCTGAGCAACAAAAATCAAATGAAACACCTAAGACAAATAACAATGCGAATTCAAACCACGGCAACAACGCTAAGTCACAACAGCACAGTGGCCAAGGTGGTGGCGGTAATGATAGTGATAGTAATACTAACCGTTCTGCTTCCCATTCTTCCGCTGCATCTACTACACAATCTAAAACGAACCATTAACAAATAAAGCGCATGCCTCGTGTTGACATCATATCATCACGAGGCATGCGCTTTTCTTATAGCTATTCTGTAACATTACTTTTATTAACTTTTTTAGTGACTTTGCGCATCATCGGATCAAGAATTGGTTTTAAACATAAACCAATCGTTAAGAAGCCGAGACCAAACAATCCTAAAATAATCAATTTTGGAATTAAAATAGCTGGTACTATACCTCCAACAGTTTCACGTAATGAATCAATCGCATACGTAAATGGTAAATAAGGCGAAATCGTTTGGAAGAATCCCGGTGCAGTCACTACAGGGAAGGTTCCTCCACCACCAGCGATTTGTAATACTAACAAAATAATGGCAATGGCTTTACCTGGATTACCAAGTAATGAGACGCATGTATAAACAATGGTATTAAAGACTAATGAAGCAAAAAGTGCTATTAATACAAATAGTATAGGTGATTCTACACTTGCTTTTAAAATAAGCAAGTCTCCTAATGTCACAATTAGTGCCTGTACCACACCTAATAATAAGAACAGTCCGGCTTTTCCTAAATAGATTTGTCGTGTTGTCAATCGACCTTTTAGAACTTGATGTTTGTTGTCTACAGACAATAAACTTACCATCAATAGTGCGCCTACCCAAATTGATAATGCCGTATAGAATGGTGTCATGCCTGAACCATAATTTTTAACTGGGAAAATATCAATTTGCTTTTTAGAGATTGGATGTGCAATGACGTCAGCTTGTTTCTTCAAGTCATTCTTCAATGTATCGATCACTTTATCAACGGCATCATCTTTATCTAGCTGCCTGAAAATCTTATCCGCTTTAGTTAAATCTTTCTCAATGCCAGGCAATTTATGCTCAATAAATTGAGCCATATTTCCTAATGCTTGCTTCGCTTGTGGCTGGTTCTTATCTAACAATCCAACAAGTTGATCATATCTAGAAAATAATGCTGGAATATTATCATTTACCGTCGCTGTAGCGTTAGCAAGCCGTTGTTCTAACTGTGGTAAATCATTTCTTACAAAGTTAGCAGCTTTAGCTACATTCTGTTTGATCGTTGGGAAATAAGCTTGTGCCGTTTGCATCGCATTAATATAAGCTTGCTCGATAGCAGGTAATTCACTTTGAATACGACTTACCGTTTGTTGTCCGTTATTAAGAATATGATGCCCTGCTTCAATCACGTTCTCAATGCTTGTGAGCTTAGACTGCACAGTAGATAAGGTTTGTTGCCCCTTATTTAACACATCTGTAATGTCATTAGATATGTCGAGTAAGCGTTGATTAAGATCTTGCTTGATAAATGAACGAAACTGCTTAAGTTGCTCATTGACATTTGGTAATTGACGTAATATATCTACGGCTTGAGCTTGACCCGTACTACCATTAGATAAGGCATCAGATAGTTGATTTACTGAACGCATTAAATCATTCAGTTGCTTATTTGTGTTATTAATCTTGTTGATTTGTGAGCTTAAATCGACATGTTCACTTTTTTCAAGTTCTTTTAACGTATCGATAAATTGACGATTATATTGTGTTGTAGCTTCAATACGAGATGACACATGATTTAAACTTTCTTTAAATTCATCTGGTTTATCCGATGCAATCACACCATAAGCTATATTTTTTAATGCTGCTAAATCGGATTGGTTTCCTTCAACTTGCGTATCTGCTTGTTTAGATAGTGATAATAGTGCTTCTGCTAAAGCGCTATTCATGGACTTAACATCATTGTTTGAAACAATTTGTCCAGCTTGCGGTACATCATAGCTGCTCGTGCTAACTTGCTCAACTTTATAAGGCACACCATTGCTGGATGTCTGAGTGCTTTGCTGACTTACACTGCCTTGTTGTAAACGTGAGTTAATGTTGTTATTCGCATCTTGCGCACGTCCAGCTGCTTCTTGGTAATCTCCCACACGCTGTTTTGCTATGGTTAAATAACGGTCGGCATCATTTAACCCACTTTGTGCAGTGTTCATACCTTGATTGACGAGTGAGACACCGCGGTTAATTTTAGGAAATTGTTGTGGCACGTCATTAGAAGCAACATTTAACACACGTTCAATGTTAGGCATATAGGCGTTCAAAGCTAATACGAGTTTTGCCTTTTCATTTAAAGCAGGTATGGATGCATTGACTGCATTTAACTTATCTTGTGCCGATACAATATCACCTTTGTAACGACCAAGTCCTCGAAACTTATCTGCATACTGATCTAATTGATCTTGATGATCGTTTAAATAGAGTATTTTATTACCAATTGCATTAATTTTTGGCAATGATTGTTTCGCTGCATAAACAGCATTTTTTATTTTGTTTATCGTAGGTACTTCATCTTCGATTTTTAGTCCTACTTTATTTGCTTCTGTCAACAATGCTTTAGAGACGGTTTCATCAAAGGCTTTATTTGCTTCATCAACAATTACTGTCGATCCTGTATCTGTCATTTTAGGTGCAACAGCATTGTTTTTTTGGTTTACTTTATATTCAACATTAGCCTTTTGTGGTTGTTTGCGCAATGTTCCCGTTATTTCATGTGAAAATTCTTTAGGTATGTATATGCCTGCAGTGTATTTCCCCATTTTGATTTCATGGTCTGCTTTCGCTCTGCTAACAAATTGCCAATCAAACTTTCCATTTTTCTTAAGCTTGTTAACAATTGAATTACCTACATTGATTTCTTTATTTCGAACTTTGTCTCCCTGATCTTCATTCACAACGGCTACTTTAATATGATCCGTCTTACTATATGGATCCCACATGGCCCATAAATTGAACCAGGCATAAAAAGACGGCAAAATTGCTAAACCTGCTATGATAATCCAAACTGCTGGTGTTTTCGCAATTCGTTTTAAATCAAATCGAAATAATTTCAGTGCGTTTTTCATTGTCACACTCCCTATAAAAAATACTGTCCTACGCACATAAGCTACTCATTTATGTTACATTAGATTATTTTAAACTGATAGTATAAATATATTGTTATTTATCTAGTCCTTGGACTGTTTTTTTCTAACCAATACTAGTATAATAATTTTTATTACAAGGTTTAATCATTGGTTGATAGATATCAACAAAAACAAATCTAAACTAAATTATATCAAATACATGCCAGTGTGACAAAGTAAATCTAATGTCAGTCACATGATCATTTTACCGTATTACAGAAATTAATTTCCAAGGAGTTCTTCTAAAGATGTCAAAGCAAAAAATATTCATTTACTTATTATCAACAACACTTATCGTACCTACATTTACATCCGATATCGCACATGCGACTGAATTGACAAACCAAAGCCATAATGAAAGTAACCATGCGTCTGTAGATAAATCAGATAACGATGATACTTCTGACACTAATGATGAACAAACAACAAAGAAACAAGAGAAATCTGCTAAAACTACTAAGTTCAAACAATATACTCGAACAAAAAAAGCTTCCCATGATGAAGATGACTTATCTATATTTAATAAGCTCTTTTCCGACGATACTTTATCTTCAAATTATTTAAATCCACGTGGTCAGCAGGATTCATTGTCAGAGCTATTGACAGCAATTTTTTCATCTGATCCTGAAACAACAGAGCGTACAGCTCAAGATACGTCTGATGATATGGAATCTGCAACTGAGCAACAAGACAAAACATCTACAACAGACTCAACAGACCAGCATTCAACAACGACATCAGAACAAAATGACCAATCAGCTAAAGACGCGACAACAGATGATAATAAAGTCAGTGATGCGTTAGATGAATTAGATAACTTAGATGATGCTTCTAATCACGCTCAAGATACACAGCGTCGACATGATAGTGAAGCATCAAAGGATGATGACAAAGAGGCGTCATCTGAGGAAAAACCACACCAAGAAGCGCCATCACATGATACCGCGCAAGATAAACAGAATGATTCAAACAAAGAGTCAACCGATTCAGCTTCAGATGCCGTTATAGATTCAATTTTGGATGAATACAGTGATAATGCAAAGAAAACACAGCAAGACTATACACAAGATAAAACATCAGATAAACATAAACAAAGTAACGCAACAACGACAACACACCAAAAATACGCGCATATCGATGTCAAGAAAGATCGTGAAACACGTCATCAAATTGACAACCCACAATTACCATCAAAAGATAGCGTGTCCCATGCTACTGTCCCAGCTCAATCATTTGAAGAAGCTACAAAACAAGCCAATACACGTGCAACAAGTCTATTTGCAACAATACCCCAAGCTTCAGACAATACAAGTTCTACTGATGACTTAAGTGTGGTTGACAGTCAACAAACACGCACATTTATTAAGGCAATTGGTACTGATGCCCATCAATTAGGACAAGAAAATGATATCTATACCTCTGTCATGATTGCACAAGCAATTTTAGAATCTGATTCCGGTCAGAGTACGCTTGCCAAAGCACCAAACTTTAATTTGTTCGGTATTAAAGGCGCATATAAAGGAGAATCTAGTGAATTTAATACACTAGAGGCTACGGCAAATAATCAATTATATAGTATCCAAGCTGCTTTCCGTAAATATCCGAATAAAAAAGCTTCATTAGAAGATTATGTTCAACTGATTAAAGAGGGCATTGATGGTAATGCAACGATTTATCAACCAACATGGAAAAGTGAAACATCTAGCTATCGTGACGCCACAGCGCATTTAGCTAGAACATATGCAACAGACCCAAACTATGCAACAAAGTTAAATCAACTCATCAAACATTATCATTTAACAGATTTTGATCACAAAAAACTACCAGATTTAACACATTACAATTCTAGCAATCCAGGCATGGATAACACAGGTAATGACTTTAAACCATTTATTGACACCAATTCAACAAGCCCCTATCCACAAGGTCAATGTACTTGGTATGTTTATAAACGTATGCAACAATTTGACTTAGCTATTGGTGGAGATTTAGGTGACGCACATAATTGGAATAATCGTGCACAATCTGAAGGTTATCATGTTGATACCACACCTAAAACTCATAGTGCAGTGGTCTTTGAAGCTGGTCAAGCAGGTGCAAGTAGTTATTACGGACACGTGGCCTTTGTAGAACGCGTCAATGATGATGGTTCTATCGTCATTTCTGAATCTAATGTCAAAGGTTTAGGTATCATTTCATATCGCACACTCGATGCTAATACAGCGGATCAATTAAGTTATATTAGTGGAAAATAATGTAAGTTATTCAATAGATAACAATAAACACCAAAATAAGACATACATCTCAAAATATATAGTCTAGGACAGAATTCCTAGGATAAGGAGCGGGACAGAATTCATTATAAATTCGTAGTACCGCTCTCTTCTTTATTTACAAGACTTCGTATTGTTGGCTCGCTATAAAATATAAGTATGACATTACAGAATATTATGGATATGTATTTTTGGTAAATGTAATAATTCTATAATTACCTGTCATTTTCACTTTGGCGTATCACTAACTTATAGTAAGTATGATTATCACCTTAAACATATGATTGCGTGTCAACATCGCTAGTACATCCATTTTTTTAATATATGCATAGCCACCTTTCCTACTATGCATGGTTGAATTATTTTTACTTAACTTCAGATTTATAATGTTACTCCATAAAAATACACCCCATTAAGTTGCATTTTAATCCAACTTTTGGGGTGTATATCATAACTGACGCTTTATTCGTCTAATTTTATGTGATTTTTATGATTTTGCATTATGCTGTTTTCGAGTTCTTGCAAGCAACAATAATCCTCCACCAATAAGTATCATGCCTATTGCTAGTACCGGCCAATAAGTTTTAAGTACCTGACCAGAGGCAGGCAATGATAGCGAGCCATTATCATCAAATAATCCGCTTAAAAAGTTGTCTTGATTATTAATATGACCTAATGATAACCCTTGTGTTGGGTTAGGAATATCGTCGATTTGATCAAGTACGCTTCGATGTCGTTGTGCATCTGCATGAAGTCGATCAAGTAAGGAAGGTCGATTTTTAATTGGCGCTAAAATATCATCTGCTTGATGTTGTGCTTGATCGAGTCTATGTTTCAATTGTAATAAATCATCTGCTTTGCCATTAAGTGCACTTTTCACTAATTGCAATACGTCTTTTTTATCTTTACTTACACGAGAAATGACATCTGCTAAAAGTCGTGCTTTTTCCTCGTTGATTTTAGTGGCTAAAATCGTTTTAATTGCTTCTTTCTGATTGGTTGACTGATCTAATATACTTTGCAAAATATCATCTGCATTGGCTTTACCATTAAGTCCAAATTCCTTTTTCAATTGTTGAACTAATGCTTTATTAGATAATTTTGCATTTGTTAAACGTTGAGCCGCTTTCTTGGCTTCTTCCGGGCTTAGTTTCATGCCTAAAATGGTTTCGATAAGGTGTGATTTGTCTTTTGTTTGATCAAACATTGATGCTAATATGTCGTCACTTGATGTTAAAGCTAGTTTATCAATATGCTGCAACAATTGGTCTGCAATCTCTTTGTCTGTTTTCCCTTTAACTGACATATTTTTTAATATTTGTTGTGCCTCGTTCGGGCTAAAAATAGTTGTAACAATATCTTTAACTACAGCTTCTTTATCTTCTGCCTGAGCTAAATCATTTTGTATGATTTGGCGATTAGCAGTAGTCTTGTTTGCTGCACGCTCAATATCAGTTATGATTTGTTTTTTCTTATCTTGAGCAATATCAACTCTGTTAGCGACATTTTCTTTCAATGTCGCTAATTGATTAAGTCGTTTATCAGCATAATCTTTATTGTTATGATGATTATCATTTTGAACTTTAGTAACAGCAGCTTCAATTTTTTCCGTTGGTGTTAACTGTTTGTCTAATTTTTCCATCAGATGAGTGCTGTTTGTATCTTGTTTAGATGCAGCTGAATCTATTGCTTTATCAGCCCGTGTTGAATGATTCGCATCACGATGTTGTGGCTTCAATTGATCCTCATTCTTTTCGTGTGATTTTACTGTTGGAGTTTGCTGTTGATTACTTTTTATTTCTTTGTTATTTGGCTCGGTTTGTTCCTTGTCATCTTTAGTTACAGCACTATCAGCTTGTTTAACATGATCTTTAATATGTGCTAAATCATCTAGCACTGTTGTTGATTTTTGGTCATTTTGACGTTCTTTATCTTTTACCTTTGATGCATCGTACTGTTCGTTGTCTTTAGTTCCACGTTGTGCCTCAGACGCTTTTGGTGTATCGGTAATATCCTTATCAACAACTGCATTTAAATCAGCTAAAATTTTATCTAACTCAGCAGTAATATCTGTCGTTGTAGTTGATTGTGCTGAATGCTTTGTATCTTGTGACGAAGTGTTATCCGCTTCGCTACTGTCCTCACGCGCTTGATTTTCATCTGTTGCATCAGCGACAATTTGTTTAATTTCTTGACGTGAAGTAGCCTCATCTAGCTGTTTCTCAAATTGTTTACGAACGCTATCATTTAATGCATTTAATTCATTTAAATCTTGTTTAGCATCACTAATCCACTGTGATATTTTATGATGATTTTCATCTATACTTTGATTTTCTGCGGTTTCAGCGTGAACATTCTCTATTGAACTATAATTCACAAACACACTACTTATAAGTAATGCAGAACATGATAGTTTAATATAGGTGCCGAATGGTTGTCTTCCTTGTGATGATTTGAATAACCTCATTTATGTCACCCTTTTTCTAATATTCCTTGACAATTTATAACTATTTATAGCTATGTTATACACGATTGGTTGATAATTATCAACTTTATTTTACACACGCGTCACTCTTTTTTGCAACAGATGCACTTATTACACAAATTCTATCATTTCATAATTTTAGTTAATTAAATTTTACAAATTTACAAACACTTCATATTCACGCATTTTTTATGTGCTTTTAGGGAATATGTATATTGCTTAAAATTAGTACCTCAAGCATTCCATAGTCTTTGATAAGGGGGCTTTCTATGTTTATTATCTCTTTATTGTTAATCGTTATCGGTATAACGCTAATGATATTAAGTTGGCTAATTTCGCATCGAACAACGTCGGTAGACTTAAGAGAAAAGCTTTATTTACCTGGCTTATGTGTTTGTCTTATCGGTTGCTTGTGTCTTATTGGATTCTTGATTAATCACTCTTTTTAACAAGGTAAAGTAATCAGTTACATACATAAAGATAGGAACATATACTGCTAAAACAGAGTATTTAATGTTTCTATTTTTATAATTTAAATAAAAAAGATACCGGAAACATCGTTATTGACACTTTAATGAAATAAGCATAAAATATCAGTATAATTTTTATACCTAGGTGGTGTTCATATTGAAAGTAGAATTAGGTTTAACATCATTCGCTGATAACAGTGACATCTATATGCCAGATGGTAAACAGGAAAAAATCAGCAATGCCCAACGCATACGTAATATTGTAGAAGAAATAAAGTTAGCTGATCAATTAGGTTTAGATATCTATGGATTAGGGGAACACCATAGAGAGGATTATGCCGTTTCAGATCCAGTAACGGTGTTAGCCGCTGCTGCTACCACATCACATATTCGCTTATCATCAGCAGTAACCGTCCTTTCATCTGATGACCCTGTACGTGTTTATGAACGTTTTTCAACATTAGATGCTGTATCAAATGGACGTGCTGAAATCATGATTGGCCGAGGTTCATTTATTGAATCCTTTCCGCTGTTTGGTTATAACCTTAATGATTATGAGGATCTTTTTAATGAAAAGTTGCAATTATTGTTAAAAATTAACCAGCAACCCGTGATTAGCTGGGAAGGAACTTTACGTCCCAGCATTGATGAAACAGGTATTTATCCGCGTGCTGAACATGGACCAATACCAATTTCTATCGCGACTGGTGGCACACCTGAATCATCATTGCGTACTGGTGCATTCGGCTTACCTATTACGTATGCCATCATTGGAGGTAATCCACGTCGTTTCAAACGACATATCGAAATTTATAAATCTGTGGCACGTTCATACGGACACAATCCTGAGAAATTACCTATTGCTGTACATTCTTGGGGCTATATTGCTGAAACAGATGAAGATGCTAGAAGAGAATTTTTCCCATCTTTAAAAGCACATCAAGATGTATTAGGACAAGAACGCGGTTGGCCCGAGTTTGATGAGAATGCGTTCGAAAGAGAAATCGGGCCACAAGGTGCCATTTATCTTGGAAGCCCTGAAACCGTAGCACAAAAAATAATTGAGACGATTGAAACATTAGGTTTATCACGCTTTATGATCCACACACCCGTAGGCTCTATGCCACATGAAAACACAATGAAGTCTATTCGTTTATTTGGCGAACGTGTCAAACCTATTGTAGATAAATATTTTGAAGATAAGTAGGAGGAATTTTAAATGATATTAAGATACGTCACAAATGTTAAAATTGCGAAAGAATTATTTGAGGCTTCAAAGCCAAAATTAAAAGGTGATCAAGAAATGAAAGATACATTCAGTAATGTCTTTGGTCTTGATGAAAAACTTGTCCCATTAGTAGGTGGATTAGAAGCTGCTAGTGCAACATTATTTTCTGTAAGTTTTTTAAACAAAAACATTTCACGCCTTGCTTCTTTAACAACTATTGGCGTGTTAGGTGTAGCCGCTTATAAACACTTTGAAGCAGGCCACGGTAAAGCAGGCGCACAACATGCTTTAGATTTATTAGGACTTGCAACTTTAAGTCTCTTAGATACTTTTGACGGTAAACGTCGTTAAACATAGTTCAAATAGTTAGAAAAATGAAGCGAGTCTGGGACATCATTATGTTCTAGGCTATAAACTAAATATTGGCAGTAGTTGACTGGATTGAAAATACGCTGATACCAAGCTTTTATCAATCCTAGTCAACCTTACCGCGGGCGGGACTACGAATTCATAATGAATGCTGTCCCGTTATTATTTTTTAAGACTGTGATAAAAATTGTGCAAATGTCTGTGGTGTGTCATTCACAAGCTTTTGATAATCATCAGCATGTTGATCTAATAAGCCTCTAGCAGCTGCATCATACATTGAAGCTAATAACGCTCCAAATCCTTTTGGTTCATCATACATAGAAGCAAACGTATCTAACGAGACAGGCGCATAATTGATTGTACTACCAGCTGCTTCTGAAAGTATTGTGGCTGGTTCTGGCATACTATAACTATGCCCTGATAATAAATACCGTCCACCCCATGCCTCTGGTTGTTGCAAGATAGCAATCACACCTTTAGCTATATCGTGACGCGAAATATAATTAATACGGCCATCACCCACTGGATAAATAAGCTTTTTCATTTTTACTAATTCAGGTAAGTACGGTTTCAATGGGTCCATATACATCGCCATGCGAATATACGTGTAGTTAAGACGGCTAGAAGCTAGTAAGCGTTCTGCATAGGCAAAATATGGACTCATATGGAATGGATTATTATGCTGATCTGCATAAAAACCAATATAAAATATCTGTTTCACTTGTGCCTTTTGTGCTGCTTGCACTAAGTTTTCAACTTCTGGCAATCGTTTAAATGACGGATGAATAATACTTGGAATGAAGATAACTAAATCTATGTGTTCAAGCGCTTGTGTCATACTTTCTACATCAAAATAATCTAATTGACGAATTAACACATTGTCCTTCCAGTGAGTTGGTACTTTCTCTAAATTTCTAACACCTATATTAAAATCTTTGATACGTGCTTTTATTGCTAATTCAGTAATATGAGTCCCTAAATGTCCCGTTGCTCCAGTAAGTAAGATTTTCATCTGATATGCCCCTTTTTTCAAAATTTATGAACTACACTTGCGAATCTTTTATAATATTAAAATCATAGTTATGGTCCTAGTTTACCTTTATATAAGCTTATAATTCAATTTATAAATCATGATGTAATTGTTATTTATATCCAAATATATTAGCAACATTTTGTTTTGGATGTGACAAAATTGTAAGTCAATTGAGAGCTCATATTAAGGAGACTTTATTCCAGCTGTGGTAATTTAGTAACATACACAAAGAAGTAACGATTCCGTTTTAAGTCATAAATAATTACTATTATTTCTTTGCTGTATAGCTTGATTGAAGGACGCCTATTCTAAAGCCAGTAACGAATGTGCATGATAATATGTCGTTCTTGTTTCCATTAACATGTCTAGTCTGCTATTTCCACCTATGAGAAATCTCAACCGTCACTTTACATTTTTTGGTTTTCAAATACTTCCATAGAATCACTTATTAATAACAGTTCACTTACTTCACATTAATTTACTATCAACACCACTGATGTTGCATATTTCACAACACGAATGATTAAACTCAGCATCTATTTGGAAGATAACGACAAACATTGAATTGACAGCTTAATTTAGTTAAAATTTAACAGCTATGAATTATGAAAATAATTCGAGATATCTACATTAATACAACTATAACTTAACTTTAAGTATATCTATTCCGCATGATAGATAATTAGTGAAAAACATCTAAGCATCAACACCTTAAGCTGTCATTTATCCTTTCTAAACGTCATATTCGTATGTCTGACATCATGACTATTTTATGACTTAAATTTATGTAATGATTCACACAAACATCAAAGACGCGCAACTTATTTGAAGCTGTATCGCATGATATTTTGTTCCATATCCATAAGTAAACTGAGCAAAATTTGTTTATATGGAAAAGTATTTCACCTCTTAAACAATACACTTCATCTAAGGTAAGTACATTCTCATGGCTTTATAATAGGCTAATTTCATCAAAAAAAGAGGAGAGACATCGCTAAATGTCTCAACCTCATAACTAACACATTTACTGTTGTTGGCTTGCTAAAAATCTCTTTGTTTATATAACCTAGTATGTGATTTGTTGATATAATACAACAAGCACGCAGCTGGGTTCCCTACACAAGTACCTCGTCAGCTTTCCCTAATTTAGCTAACGGGGTACTTTTATGGTCATAAATAGCTTTACTGCACGCATAATGTTAATTACAAATAAGATTCCCAGGAGAATAAATAGTATAAATGCTATAACGGGAGCTATTACCTGTATAATCTCTATGTATTCTGGCACTACCATTGCAGAAACAAAAAGAAACGCACCAGAACCTGGAATTCCAAATATGCATAGTAAGCATGCAATATGATTAAAAAAAGCATATTTTGCATGATATTTAATCGTGTCTTCCATCATAATCCACATCACAACGGGTAAAATAACTGGTGCGAAGAAGATGCTTAAATATGCAATTGCAGATAATATATTATCATTTTTACTACCTATTTGATGAGGTTTTATCGTAACCATGTGTGTTCTCCTTCTCAATATGATTTTAGTCAATAACAACACGCTTTTCTTCTTAAATGATCGTTTTAATAAACTGTATCATTTCGCTTACATATTGTCCTCTTATTTTAACATTATACTAAATCTTTCACTAAAAAAGCCAAGATAACTTATATTGCACATTTTGCCAATAATAAAATTATATTATACAAAATTTTGTGTATCTATAATTAACTGTCAAGATTTATCTTTTATTATCTACAAATAACACTAAACTCATATTCTTTTCTATTACAGTCAATATTAACATTTATTATCATTTTATGTTATGTTGAGCTTAAAGGTTGGTGAAATAGTGACTTCTACTGAAAATCGATTATATAAAAATGAAAATCAATGCAATAAACGCAAACATCGCAAAAGTTTCAAGTCATTGATTGACGCAGTGTTACTGTATATACCAGAAATTTTCGGTTTATGCTTTCGCTCAATTAAATGGTTAATGTCACGATTATAACGCCATTTTAGGCTTCAAGTTGTCTAACAACAGATATCTCGGAGTCTATTTTTTAATAATTAAAAGACAAATATTTATGTCATTTTGACTAATATACTTGTCAAAATGACAAAGATGTTGTATTGTGACATTAAGGAGTTGATGTCTATTGCGCAATCGCCTGAAAGAACTGCGTGCTCGAGATGGTTATAATCAAACGCAACTTGCAAAGAAAGCAGGGATTTCTAGACAAACCGTTTCTTTAATAGAACGTAATGATTTTACACCATCTATCTTGACCGCTATGAAAATCGCACGGATTTTTGGAGAATCTGTAGAAGATGTCTTCATCATTGAGGAGGAAGATTTATGAAAGTAGGCCGTTATATATTCTTTATAATCATTGGTGGTATCATCGGTGGCTTAATTGGTAGCAATATAGAACGTGTTGGCACGTTTATTGCTTCAACAAATTTCTCTGGTAGTCGCCTGAACCTTATTATATGCGTAAGTACTTCGTTACTTATTTTGGCATTAATGCTATATCAATGGTATGTACAACAACGTTCATTAAAGTATAAATATATGATTTCAAATGTTGATGACGGCAGTGATATAGATCATTATGAGAAGCAAGCAACTTTAGACTATAACAAAGTACACATTATAGCTCATTTACAATTGGCCATTGGTTTTATAGCTATCTTTTTTATTGCTCTAGGCAATGCAGCTCCTAATGAATTTTTTTATGCTCTTATCCCATATTTATTAACTTTAATCCCCTCATTGATGTTAGGCTTCTATTCACGTCGTTTTGATGCTCGACTACCTAAAATAGCCGAAAAACATTACACAGAGAAAGCTTTAGCTTTATTAGATGATGGTGAGCGTCATATTGTATTAATCTCTATGTATAAAAATTATCAAGTAAATCTTGTCCTACTGATAATGGCCATTGTCTTCATCGGTATTTTCTCCATCTACACTGGTTTAAACCAGACACCTGGCTTATTAGCACTCATTGTTATTTTTATTTATAACAGCTTAGGCTATTTAATAAAATTACGACAGTTTTATAAAGCATAAAATAATAGTGTATGACGCTCATTATTAAACATAAAATAGAAAAAGGGAGTGTGTATTAATGACACAGTTGTTAGAAGTTAGCAATCTTAATAAATCATATACCAAGTCTGACTTTAATCTTAGCGATATTTCGTTGTCGATTGCACCAGGTGAAGTATTGGGGCTGATTGGTAAAAATGGCAGTGGTAAATCCACGTTAATTAATACTTTGGTTGGCAATCGTTTTAAAGACTCTGGTGACATTAAATTTTT
>NZ_KV809479.1:346817-369074 GCF_001812565.1 Staphylococcus sp. HMSC059F04
TTTTTGGACAATCTGTTACTGCAAGGAACAACCAATATAAAGAACACATCGGTGTAGTCTTTGATGATTTAAGGGTCCCAAACAAATTGACTTTAACTGACATAGACAAAGTTTTCACAAATATTTATACGACTTGGGATAGCAATAAATTTAAATCGACGCTAAAAGACTTTGATTTACCTACATCAAATGCGATTAAATCTTTCTCTCGCGGTATGCGCATGAAAGCAGCGATCGCCATTGCCTTAGCACATGATAGTCAACTGCTCATCCTGGATGAAGCAACTGCTGGCATGGACGTGTCAGGTCGTGAAGAAGTCATGGAAATCTTACAAGACTACGTTGCTAAAGACTATGGCATTATGATTTCTTCGCATATTTCAGAAGATATTGAAACACTAGCCACAAAGCTTGTATTTATGCGAGACGGGAAAATTGTCTTACATGTAGATAAATCGCATTTACTATCACATTATGGCATTGTTAATGTGCCGTTAGCAGAATTCAATGTATCCAATGATTATATCATTGCTTCTAGAAAGCGTAACGATCGTATAGAAGCGTTGATTCATGACAGAAACCTAGTTCCTGAAGCTGAACCATTAAAATCAATCGATGATGCCACAAAAATCATTATGAGAGGTGATAAATAATGAAGGGTTTATTATTAAGCAGTTATTATACATCGAAAAAATCATTATTCACATATCTCATCGTTGCTTTGGCCTCAGCTATTATGTTTAGTTTTTTTAATCCAATCATGACATGCTTTTTAGCTATGATTTTCCTTATTTCACCGGTCACTGATAATATTAAACATGAAAAAGATTCACGCTGGATGTACTATGTTTCGACTTTACCTACAGGTCGAGCAACTTATGTTAAAAGTTATTTTGTCTACTATGGAATACTTATCCTGATTGGCCTAATTATGGGTGCTGGCGCATGTTTCATTGTGACGCAAAATATCAATTTAACGCTTATTTCGATACTCGTTGGGATAGGTGGCTCAGGTACATATGCCATTATGTTCCCTTTAACCTTTAAATTTGGACCGGAAAATTCCAATGTCATTATGATTTCAACATCATTCATCGTTATTGGCTTATTTTTCTTCGTGTTCTTTGGATTTGTTATACCATCGCTAAGTGATAGCGGATCATTTGATAGTGTGCTTAGCAATCTAACAACTCTATGGGTGCTTATTATATACGGTATAATAGGATGCGCTCTATTAATCCTTTCTTATATTGCATCATTGCAAATATTTAAACGCCAAGAACTATAACCTTAAATTCTTATATTTAACACAAATGAGCTAGAAATCTGTGAAATAAAAGTAGATTTCTAGCTCATTTTTAAAATTGCGTAGTATCCTACTTAACATCAAATTCATCTACGAGATCATTAAAATATGGCATACCACCTTGGGCACCCATACCAGTGACAGCATGGCTTGCTGCTAAATTAGCAAATGTAAGTGCTTGATCTATATCATATCCTTTTTGTAATCCAACAGCAAACGCGCCGTTAAATGTATCTCCTGCCCCTGTTGTATCTACAACTTGACGCTCAAAACCTGGTATCATCACTTTTATATTACCATTATGATACACTGCCCCTTGGTGTCCGAGCGTCACAATCAATTTGTTAGGAAATTGTTTAAGGGCAGCATCAATATTAGTACCAAACATAGCTGCGCTCTCTGTTTCATTCGGTGTTAAATAGGTTGCTTGGTCAATAACTTCTGCAGTCAAATCTCTATACGGCGCTGGATTTAAAATCGTAATAATATCATGTTCTGCACAATATGTAATGACTTCACTGACAGTATCTTCTGGTATTTCTTGTTGCAGCAGCACAATGTCTCCAGCTTTTATATGCTTTAAAGCCGTGGATACATAGCTTGAAGTCACTTCATTATTCGCTGAGGGTACTACGATAATACTATTATCATTATCACAAAGTGTAATATGTGCCGTTCCTGATGTCGAATCAGCAACAGGCTTTACATAATCTACTCGCACCTTATTGCGCTGTAAATTCTCATAAATCTCTTCTCCTAATTGGTCATCTCCAATACGTCCCACCATATAAACTTGCTCACCCAGACGTGCAGCAGCTACCGCTTGATTAGCTCCTTTACCACCTGGTGTAGTGAAAAAAGACTCTCCTAATATCGTTTCACCTTTTTGTGGTACTCGTTTAGTTGAAACAACTAAATCCATAGACATACTGCCTACAACATAAATACGCTTCATCTATGTTTCCTCCCTGTTGTCTTATTATGATTTAAAACCAAATATCTTTTTAAAATTAAACCAATATACACACAGCCATTTACTTTGTTAATCAGTAAAAACTCACGTAAAAAAGCAGGTACTCAACGCAACCCACCCCGTATAATTGCGTTGAATTCGAGATAAGATTTTAAACAAGTTAGCATGTATACCCAACCTTCAGTTTTGTCTAACATCATCTGGACATCTTGTTCATGGTAAGGATACTCGCGAACACTGACAATTGTCCCTTCTGCACTTGGTTCAAAACATATCTCGCCTTGATATGTTCCCCATTGGAATTTGATTTGTTCATTAGGTATTGTTTCTTTTATAAAAATTTCCGTAGTAGCATCATATTCTTTGTATTGTAACTGAATCGTTTTCCCCGTTTCCCAACGTTCTGAGCTTGATGAAAACCAAAATCTTCCAATTTTCGCTGGGTCAACAAAGGCCTCATATGCTTTATCTGGTTCAACATTAATTTGCATCTTTGCATTTAATTCCATGTCAACGATCCTCCTATGGTGTTGTATCATCTTTCTGGTTCAAATCTATAGGTTCAGGCGTAAACAATGTTGCTTCGCTATCTTTAGGATAGTAAAATCCTTGAGGAACTGTTTGCAATTCTAATAAACTTCCCCATGGCGTTTGAATATATACAGTTTGATTTCCTGGTGTATCCTCATAGCGCGTATTCGCATGTGGCTCTGACAAAGGAATGCCACCTGCTTTCTTTACTTTTTCTAAAGCTGCAGGAAAGTCGTCTACATAAAATGAAATATGCGTATAACCCATATCTTGTAATGTAATCGCCGATGCTTGCGATGCATCTTTAAATTCAAACATTTCAATGTTAGGACCGTGACCAAAGACCATCATACGTTTTTTTATAATCTTAGCTCCCTTTTCAATACCTAATACACGTTCAACAAATTGTCCTGCACGTGGTTCATCTGTTAATTTTTGACTATCATAAGCGATTTTACCATCTAATGCCGTTTGAAAAAACGTCGTCGCTTGTTCTATATCGGGTACGGTTAAGCCAATATGATTAATTCCTCTTGTTACAGCCATGATTTTATTCATCTCTCTTTATCTCATTTTCATTTACTTTACCTATTTACCCTAATCATCATCACTGCTATCACAGTCTTATCTTCTTGCAGCTATTGACAACAGAAATTTGATGCTACCATCTATTCCTGTTTATGTTTAAAACGTACCTACAGTTTAATTTATTGAAATTGGTAACTGTTATGCGCTTTGGCAAAGCCATTCACTGTGTAAATCATCGAACCGCCTTCTGAGTTGTTTTCAATATCATTTGTACAAATGAGTAATTGATTTGTCCCTGGAATAAATTGAGGATGCGTGGTACGCAGCATTTTCCCTTCATCACGACCGGGCATAAGAATTTGACCAATTGGATAGCCACGGCGATTAAACACAAGTACACGACCTTGGCCATACATGGCTACATATAAATTATCGTCACTGTCAATACAACATGAATCCGGTCCTTCATGCCCAGTAAAATAGTATGGAATTGTCGCGCCAAACGGTGCAATCGTCACACCATCATCTTCAAGCTGTATACGATGCAATCGATTTGTTGTAGTTTCTGTCACCCATAAAATTTTCTCATCCGTACTTAATGCAATTCCATTGGCTACTGAAATATTTTGAATGACAGGTGTGACGGTTTGAAAATCAGGTGAAACATAATAAACACCACCTTGTGGCTGTGTAGAGTATCCTCTAAAATCTGTAAAATAGAATCCACCTTTACTATCGAAAACCATATCATCTATACAATAATCATTACCAATATCCGAAATAATATCTTCAAAGTGTTGACCGTGTGCATCCGTCGCAAAGATGCCACCTGTTGTCTTAAAGTCCCCTAAATAACACGTGAACAAACGGCCATCCTTATGAATTTTTACTGCTGCGGGATTAACTTTAGGCGCTTGAAAAGCCGTACTTAATTTTTTCTTGGCAACATCAACTTTAAATACTCGCCCACCAAAAACTTCACACAAATATAAATCACCTTGCTGATCAAAAATCAAACCTTCTAACTGTAAGCCATCATCCGAAACTTTTAACCAAGGTTCCGCCATTACTGTTTGTAAATCAGCCTCAGAAATAATCGGTACAGCGCTTTTAGAGGCACCAATGTATTTTAATGTAGGAAGTGCTTGTTCACACATGATTTATTCTCCTTTACATCGCAATTTATAGCTCTATCATATTATATGTGATCGTTTTCATCAAAAAAATATCATTCTCCATATCCGTCTGTTGATGTATTTGCGGCTTAATCTATTGAATAATGAATCATATTTGATAAAATATAGTAATGTCTTTTTTAAGAAAATTTGATTATTGTCATTTACTACATTTAACGATATAAATTTTAGAATAAGGAGAATCACAAATTATGGATTATAATGTACTGCTATATTACAAATATACAACCATTGATGACCCTGAAACATTTGCAGCTGAGCACTTAGCATTCTGTAAAGCAAACAACTTAAAAGGTAGAATCTTAGTTTCTACTGAAGGTATTAATGGTACGTTATCAGGTACGAAAGAAGATACAGAAAACTATATGGCACATATGCATGCAGACGAACGTTTTGCAGATATGACGTTTAAAATTGATGAAGCTGAAGGGCATGCTTTCAAAAAAATGCATGTGCGACCTCGTAATGAAATTGTTGCGTTAGGTTTAGAAGATGATGTAGATCCTCGTGTAACAACTGGTAAATATTACTCACCAAGCGAATTCAAAAAAGCTTTGGAAGATGATGAAACAATTATTTTGGATGCTCGTAATGATTATGAATTCGATTTAGGGCACTTCCGTGGTGCAATTCGTCCAGATATTACACGTTTCAGAGATTTACCAAATTGGATTCGTGAAAACAAAGATCAATTAGAAGGTAAAAACATCGTAACATATTGTACTGGCGGTATTCGTTGCGAAAAATTCTCTGGTTGGCTAGTCAAAGAGGGCTTTGAAAACGTAGGTCAATTACATGGTGGTATCGCAACTTACGGTAAAGACCCTGAAACAAAAGGTGCATATTGGGACGGTAAAATGTACGTCTTCGATGAACGTATCAGTGTTGATATCAATCAAATTGAAAAGACCGTTATTGGCAAAGAACATTTCGACGGTACGCCTTGCGAACGGTATATCAACTGTGCCAACCCTGAATGTAATAAACAAATTCTGGTTTCCGAGGAAAATGAAGCAAAATATCTTGGCGCTTGTTCTTACGACTGTGCTAAACATGAGCGCAATCGTTATGTTGCTGAACATAATATTAGTGATAAAGCATGGAAACATCGTTTAGAAAATTTTAAAGATGTGCCAGAACGCGCACATGCTTAATTGCAATTCAAAAGAAGGACTCGAAAGATGCTATTTGCGTCTCGAGTCCTTCTTTTATTAATTATGATTGCTGTTGTTCATATTTCTTATCTGCTTTTCCTTTTAAGAAGATAGCGCCTGCTGCCAAAATGACTATAAAGATGACAGAACCTATAATACCTGCATACTTAACGATATTACCAAAGATAATACCTACAGCTAAGAAGTCTGTATCTGAAAATGTTGTTGTCGCTAAACCTAAGTCTCCTAAGAAAGGGATAAATAATAATGGCAAGAACGTAATTAATATACCATTCAAGGCCGCACCAGCAACAGCACCTTTAATACCGCCTCGAGCATTACCAAAGACAGCAGATGTTGCACCTAGGAAAAAGTGTGCAACAACACCTGGTAATATGACAATGCCTCCCGTGAAGAATAGAATGAACATGCCGATTACCCCGGTAATAAAACTAACAAAGAATCCTATTAGCACAGCATTTTGTGCATATGGAAAGACAATTGGACAATCCAGTGCGGGTTTAGAGCTCGGTACTAGTTTTTCCGAAATACCCTTAAACGCCGGAACAATTTCAGCTAAAATTAAACGTACCCCTGTTAAGATAATAAAAACACCTGCCGCAAAGGTCACACCTTGAATAACTGAAAAGACTATAAAGTTTTGTCCTTGGCTAATATGATCATGCACATAACCTACACCGGCAAATAGACAAGCAATCAAGTATAGCAGTGCCATGGTAATAGAAATACTTATTGTACTTTCTCGTAAAAAACTTAATCCTTTAGGAAATTTAATTTCTTCCGTAGATTTAGATTTCCCTTTAAATAGTTTACCAACCTCACCCGCTGCCCAGTAACTGATTGTTCCAAAATGACCTAATGCAACTTGATCATTTCCAGTTATTTTACGCATAGTAGGTTGTGCTAACGTTGGTAATATGGACATTAATAAGCCTAGTAACACAGCACCAATTGTTACAGTTAGATAACCTTTAATATGACCGACTGTCAATAAAATGGCTAAAAAGGCAGCCATATAAAAGGTATGATGTCCTGTTAAGAAAATATATTTTAAATTTGATATGCGTGCAATCACAATATTAATTAACATACCAAATACCATGATCAACGCAGCTGTTGTCCCATAGTCCTTTAATGCTAATGAAATAATTGCTTCATTGTTTGGCACGACACCTTGAACACCAAACGCATGTTGGAATATTTTTCCAAAAGGTTCTAATGAATTAGACACAACGCCTGCACCAGCACTTAAAATAAGAAAGCCTAACATTGTTTTAATGGTACCTGTTGTAATCGCTGTGGCTGATTTTTTCTGTACTAACAAACCAATTAACGCAATCAATGCAACTAGAATCGCAGGTTGACTTAAAATATCAACAATAAAATCTAATATGGCATGCATGTGCGTCGCCTCCTTTAAATCATATTTAATGCTTGTAATTTTTGTTGTAATTTTTGTTGCAATTCTTCTTTATCTAAAATATTATCTAGCACTAAGACGTCTCCCAAGCGCTGTGCATTTTCTGCTAAATCGCGTCCACAAATAAATAAATCTGCCATTTCGGGACTTGCAGTCATAATATCACTATGCTCTACTTCGATATCTGCTGGTGCAGCTAAATTTTTCAGTGCTTCTTGTGCATTCATTTCTACCATAAAACTACTACCTAAACCATGTCCGCATACGACTAAAATTTTCATTATTCATCCGTCTCCTTTAATAAATTTAAAATTTCTGCTTTGTCTTGAGTTGCTAATAATTGTTGAACTGTATCTTTATCACCTAACACGCTGGCCAAATCTTGTAATACTGTAAGATGTGACTGCCCATCTACTGCGCTAAGCACAAACACTAATGATGCATAATGTCCTTCCTCCGAAAAGTTAACATGTTTCTTTAATTTAAGTAAGCTTAACCCTACCTCATTCACGTCACCATTTGGTCTAGCATGGGCGATGGCTATTTCGGGCGCAATGACAATATATGGTCCAAATTCATTGACACTATTAATCATGGCATCTACATAACCTTCATTGATAACATTTGCATTTATGAGTGGCTGTGCCGCTTCATGAATGGCAGTTGACCAGTCTGTGGTAGATGTTTTGACTACTACTTTATCTTCTGTCAATAAATCTAATGTCACCTTGCATTCCTCCTCTCAATCTAAATCGTCGATAAATCTATGAACAACTTCAAGTTGCCCATCTAAAATATGTTGCCTGTCTTTGTCATTCGTAATCAGTGCACTAAGTTGCCCAAGTGCAGTGAGATGAAAAGTAGGATTTTTTGTTGCCAATACAATAACAATATGCACTGGGTCATAATGTTGATGTCCAAAACGCACGCCATGCTCAAAGTAACACATTGAAAATCCTGCATCTTGAAGCACATGTGCCGTGCCTGCATGAACCAATGCAATATGTGGACTAATCACCATATATGGCCCAAATTTTTCTAACTGTGCAATCATCTCTTCAACATAGTCCTGCGCTACAATACCATCTTGTATTAATGCCGTTGTTGCATGTGCGATGGCTTCATTGCGCTGCATATGCTGTTGACACTTTTGAATGCGATGAATCGGCAACAACTGTCGTAACGTATAACCCTCTTGGTCAAGACGTTGCACCTTTTGTTCACGATGCGTATTGACGATGTGGTTTAATTTTTCTCTTGCCGCTAAGCTAAGAAAAGGATCAACAATAATAACGGGAATCTGTGTTGCCTCACATGGAACTGTTGAAATGATGTAATCTATGCCCCGTGCTAACAATTGACTTTCATCAATTTGATATATCGAGTAAGCATCTAAAATATCAAATTCTGGATAAACATTGCGCAGCTTATTTTTTAATAATTGTGATGTGCCAATGCCTGAACCACACAATAGTACAACTTTAATTTGATCTTGATGCTGGGCAATACGTTCAATACTTGACGCGAAATGAATCACGATAAAGGCAAGTTCATCTACCGTAAATGTAATATCATAGGTCTGTTCTAACAACGTAATTTGGCTCTCAATGATTCCAACAAGCTGATGATATTGTTGATAAATCTCTTCTTGCAATGGATTTTGTTGACTCATTCGATATTTAAGTCGATGAAGCGCTGGTTTCATATGAAGCAATAAGTTATCAAATAACTTGTCATCCTTATGCATGTCAATGCCTATTTCAGCACTGACTTGATAAATAAAACGTCGCAACACAGTTTCTAAACCTTCTTGCGTCCCCCGCATTTCTGCATTTGTCGAAACTTTTGACCCTAATAAATGCAGCGTGATAAAAATTGCTTCTGAATCTGGAAATTTAATATTAAATTGTCCTTCTAAGTTGTCTTTTAACTGTGATGCAATTTGAAACTGATACGTTTGTTTCAATGTTTCAGCTTGTTCGCTTGGCACATCAAATGAAAACTTTCCCTTTAGCCTATGAATAGCGATAAGCACATGATATATCAATCCATCAATCGCACTTTGTACTAGATGATAATCCATTTGTGTCAATGTATGAATCACGGTGTTTCTCACTTTAGTCAATTCTTCATCCGTAAATATATCCAATGTGATGAATGGCGACATTGTTTTAAAATATACTTGAATTCTGTTAGCGTAGGCACTGCGGTAAGCTTCTTCATCCCCTGTAATCATAAAACCTTTATTTTTTATATAGGCTAATTCGAGTTGATATTGTGTTAACCAATGCTGAATCGCTTTCAAATCATTGACAATCGTTCGTCGTGATACAGCCATTGCTTGTGCCAAATCACTTGAAGTCAACGGTTGTGATGTTTCGAATAATTTTAATATGATATTTAATACACGTTCATCTTTTGATAAGTGTACATCCGTATAAATAAGTTCATCATTTTTAGACAACGTCTCTTGCAAATTGTGGATTCTAACTCCATATGATTTGTGTCGTTGTAACGTAAATTGTCTTTCTCGCTGTAGATCCTCAATATGTTCGAGGTCATATTGAATCGTACGTTGAGAGACGTCAAACATGGTTGCTAAATCTGCAATTGTAGTATATTGCTCTGATTTCACTAAAAGGTCAAAAATTTTACTTTGCCGATTATTTAACAATTGTATCAACGCCTCCTTTTATAATTGTAAGCGATTTCTTTAGTGAATAGGTGTGCAACTTATTTCGTTTTAAAATCCGCAAAATTGCATAGCTATAGCATAACATCATTTAACATATTTTCTCTTTATTTTAAAAAGTTGAAACAGCTGTCTCAACCTATTATAATTGAAAATAATTCTCAATTAAATCTATTGGAGGTTGTTGTAAACATGTGTACAGGCTTTACTTTCCAATCACATAATAATGAAGTTATTCTAGGAAGAACAATGGATTATGACTGGCCTTTAACTGGACATCCTGCCGTCCAGCCACGTCATTATGAATGGAAATCACGTGTCGATTATCAAGGACAAACGCTTTATGGCTTTGTTGGTACTGGCAGCGACATGGAAGGATTTATTTTTGGTGATGGTATGAATGAACACGGATTAGCCATCTCCACTCAGTACGATCGTGATTATTGCAGTTATGCCTCTCAGTGCCGTGACGATGCTATGAACATTTCACAAAATGAAGTACTTACTTGGGTACTTGGCTACCATCAATCTATAGAAGAGTTACGTGCTCATGCGGATCAAGTTAACGTTGTAGCTGTAACTTTAAATGATATCAACGATGTACCACCATTACATTATCACGTTTCCGATGCTAGTGGTCGTACAGTTGAGCTAACATTTGACCAAGGACGTGTAGTCATTCATGATAATCCAATTGCTGTGTTGACGAATAATCCCGACTTAAATTGGCATTACGAAAATTTAAAAAACTATGTCGCAATCACTCCTTATCGTCCTTCAGCCAAACAATTTAATGATGTCGAACTAACAACGCTTGGTAGTGAAGGTGGCACACGAGGTTTACCTGGCGGATTCACCTCTCCAGAGCGCTTTGTACGTGCAGCTTATCTTATACGTCATCTACAACCTTCTGATGACGATCATGCAGTTCTTGACGCTTTCAGAATTCTTGATGCTGTAAGCATTCCAAAAGGTGCCGTACGCTCACAAAATGACGATTTGCATTATACGTTATATCAAACCGTCTTTAATCTAACTTCACGCACGATGTTCGTCAAATATTATCAATCCAATCAGATTATTGAATTATCACTAACTGAATCCTTGCTTAACCAGTCGCACTTACAACTATTCGAACCAATAGCTGGCATATCAACCACTAAGCTAAATTAAGCACACAGTTTTAGCATAAATATAAAAGAAGCACAAAGACGATTTTTAATGTCAAATCATCTTTGTGCTATTATTTTGTTATTGATATCCCAGCCAGAAATGATTTAAAATCAAATTTTAAGCTTTTACATTGCGCGGTATCAATACAAAGGCTGAAATAACACCTAAAATCATCACAATGGCACCCGCAATAAACGAAACCATAGCTGCCGTTTCAACTGTATAGAATTGCAAACATACAGTAAATATGGTCGTATTAAAGGCAATGCCGAATGCGCCACCAAGCGTCGCACCCATTTTATAAAGTCCTGTAGCAAAGCTTACTTTGTGCTCTGGCATATTAAAAATCGCAATTGTCAATCCTGGCGTTGCAACTAAGCCATTGCCGATAGCACAAATCACGTAAGCAATTGTTACAATCGCAATATACAAATGTGTCGTTAATGATGTCATACTAATCAGCATAATACCTAATGTTGGGAATAATGGACCGGCGATTAACATACTTTTACCGCCATAGCGTTTAATCGCAAGTTCACCTAAACGAATCATCGCAATTGCCATAATCGTATAAGGTACTATTACCAAGCCTGTTTGCATTTCAGTCAATCCGAGTTGCTTTTGGGCATAAACATTAAAGACAACCGTTGTTCCTGTCCCTGTATTAACCACAAAATTATTAATTGTTGATCCTAAAAAAGCTCTGTTTTTGATAATTGAAAAATCGATGAATGGTACTTTTTGTCGTTTTTCATATAAATAAAAAATAATGAGCGCCATAATCATTACAACTACAAGTGTGATAGTAAATGTACCTATCCCATAGTTAAACCCTTGTGTCATTAATATCATTAAAGCAGCAATAAACACCCCAAAAATGAACATACCAACATAATCAAATGGCTGATGATTACGTTCTGCACGAGGCACCTCTTGTTTATTCTTTAATATCCATAAAGCAACCACAGATAAAATAATAGATAAAACGAAAATACTTTGCCAATGTAAGTATTGTGATATTGTCCCACCAATATATGAAGCAAAACCAATCCCCCCAACAGTGGCAATCATCAAATAACTATATGCTTTACGTAACGTTTCCCCACTAAAACGATCCGTCACTAAGCCAATCGTAGACGGTAATAGTACCGCTGCAGATAAACCTTGAAATATACGACCAATAATCAGAAATGCTGTTAAATGGGTACTAATTAAACATATACAGCCAATAATACTTAACATCAGCCCCAATTTAGTCATTTTTAAGTTTCCAACTTTATCCGCAACATCACCTGCACCAACCATAAAAATTCCTGTGACAAACGCAACAATACTAATAGATAAGTTTAATGTCGTATCCACTGCTCCAAAAGTATGTTGTACGCTTGCACCTATATTAATAAATGACTGGGCAAACATCCAATATGTTAACACTGCCAAACATGCAGCGAGTACTAGACTTAAATCAAATTTATGGTCTTTGATAGACACATCATTCACTCCTTTAACATTCTAAGGTCAATTCCTATTGAGAATAATTATCAATTAACCATTCGTTATTATATCATGCTTCAGCTTGCAACACTATACGAATAATGACTTTTCTAATTAACGACTTCACCAAACAAATCGCATAGGTATTTTATTTACCGCTAAAATTTATTTTTTCAATTCTTTATTCATCATAAATGTAATTCATTTTATTTTTTAGTTATGCTAATATTAAGAAAATTGCAGTATATATATGCAATGATTATTTGTTAAGGAGGATTATTATGGAATGGCTTAAATTGATTGGGATATTAATTATTATTTTGGGATTTTTATTTAAGTTTGATACGATTGCGGTTATTCTTGTAGCTGCATTAATTACTGGTCTTGTATCTGGCTTAGATTTCACAGAGGTTTTGTCTATTCTAGGCAAGGCTTTCGTTGACAACCGTTTAGTTACACTCTTCATGTTGACATTGCCTATGGTTGGTTTGATTGAACGTTTTGGCTTAAAACAACAAGCTTCTAAACTAATCAGTAATGTGAAACGCGTCACCGCTGGAAGGCTACTTACACTCTATTTAATTATTCGAGAGATTGCAGGCATCGCATCCATTCGTGTTGGTGGGCACCCTCAATTTGTGCGTCCACTTATCAATCCTATGGTACAAGGTGCTTTACGTACACGTTATAATCTTACTGATGCTACGATTGATGCCAAAGATATTGAAAAGCTTAAAGCTGAAGCATCAGCAATGGAAAACTATGGGAACTTCTTCGGCCAAAATTTATTTGTTGGGGCTGCTGGGGTCTTGTTGATGGTTGGAACATTTAGCTCATTACATATTAAAGTAAACGCCATCGACTTAGTTCTTGCATCAATTCCAGTAGCAGTTATTACATTACTGCTTATATGGATTAAAAACATGATGTTAGATCGTTATTTCAATAAAAAATATGGTCGCAACGAGGTGAAAACACATGAGTCAAACAACAATTAACCACATTCTTGAATTTTTTTATATTTTAATTGGACTACAATTTTTATATACTGCTTATCGTGCTTTACGAGCTACTGATAAACAAAAACGAATTGGGACTGCACTATTTTGGACTATATTAGCTATACTTTTTATTGCTGGTCCTTATATTCCAAATGCACTTAATGGTGCGCTCGTATTATGTATGGGGGCATTAACACTCTTTAAACAAGTCCAAATTAAAAACATTATCGATGTCACTGAGAAAGAAGCTGAACGCGGATCTGACCGTTATGGTAATAAATTATTTATTCCTGCAGTGGCCTTAGCCGTTATTGCAGTTGTTGTTTCAAACTGGACGCCTTTAGGTGGTGCCATTGGCTTAGGTATTTCATCAGTACTCGGTTTAATCGCCGCTGTATGGATTATTAGACCAAAATTACACTACATCCTGTATGATAGCGATCGTTTGACACAACAAGTTGGTACTACAGGTATATTACCGCAATTTTTAGCAGCATTAGGTGTTCTCTTTACTGCTAGTGGCGTAGGCCAAGTCATTTCTAAGGGTATTTCATCATTTTTACCTGAAGGCAATCATTTTATCGGTGCTATCGCTTATATCTTAGGTATGGTGATCTTCACTATATTGATGGGTAATGCTTTTGCAGCATTCACTGTCATTACTGCAAGTATTGGTATTCCTTTTGTCATTGCACAAGGTGGCGATCCAGTGATTGCAGGTGCCTTAGCGATGACTGGTGGATTTTGTGGAACTTTATTAACACCAATGGCTGCTAACTTTAACACGTTACCTGTCGCTTTGCTTGAAATGAAACATGAATTTGGCGTCATTAAAGCACAAGCACCAATTGCTATCGCGCTAATTATTGTTCATATTGCATTAATGTATTTCTGGGCATTCTAACTATAGACACGCATTCCGTAAAAATTTTAGGAGGTAATATATTTATGGACATACTCGTTACAGCATTTGATCCCTTTGGTGGAGAAAAGATTAACCCCGCATTAGAAGTCGTTAAACGTTTAGACACGAACATCGGTGCACATACTATTACTAAACTAGAAATACCGACAGTCTTTCATGAATCTAAAGATGTCATTGCACAGAAATTAGCACAACAACATTTTGATGCCGTATTAGCTATTGGACAAGCCGGTGGACGTTTTGAAATCACACCAGAACGTGTCGGTATTAATATCGATGATGCACGTATCGCTGATAACAAAGGCAATCAACCTATTGATGTAGCGATTCAGCCTGATGGTGCACCTGCATACTTCTCAAATTTACCTGTTAAAACAATGACAGAAGCGATTAAAGCTGAAGGTATTCCAGCAAAATTATCAAACACTGCTGGCACGTTTGTCTGCAACCACGTTCTATATCAACTTGGTTATCTTGCTGATACACAATTTACAGGTCTTTTATTTGGTTTTATCCATGTTCCTTTTATTCCTGAACAAGTAACAACTAAACCTGAAACACCTTCCATGTCAATAGACACAATGACAAAGGGCTTAACTGCTGCCATAAAAGCGATATCTTATGGTGATGACCAAAAAATCGCCTTAGGTGAGACACATTAAAATATAGTTATTACATTTGTAAAGCCACAAAATGCTTTAAACAACACATTTTGTGGCTTTCATTTACTTTGTGATACAATATGTAAACGTTTTACAAAAATGAAACGATAGTCGCTTCAACGTTAATACATATATGGATTAAAATAGGTACCTCTAAACGTTGTGTTTTTAAAAAAGCTACAACTAAGATGATTCCTGAAATACCATAGACAATCCATTCTATAACATTAGATGGTCCATGAACTGCGGCAAAGGCAATGACTGAAACGATGCCCCCAACAATGGGAATTCGACGAAAAATCCCTTTAATTATGAAGGCACGAAAAATACACTCTTCTATAATTGGTCCTACAATCCCAATAGATAACAGTTGTAGTAACAATGGTACACCACTTAAATATGCATCTAATTCCTCTTGATTTGCTGTCGTAGAAATAAAAAACATTGCAATATAATCACATACAATGGATATAATGACACCACCAACAACATAAACAAGGTGCCGCTTGGTTAGCTTATTAAAATTAAAGACATGCAAATTGAATGCGTTCATTAAACCAAATATACCGACTAAAAAGGCTAGCGATACTAAATAATAGTAACCACTTTTTAAAAAAAGAAAATCTAATGATTCAGCTATAAACAATAATATGATAAACATGATACTTTGTAATAATAATTTCCAATAATGTTTCGTCGATAATTGGTATTGATGAAGCGGTTGATGTGTCTCTATCATAATATTTACCTCTCTGTCTTTTATTATGAAACTCATTGTATTACTGTCATATTTCTTCACTAATACGTATATTTCAAATACTTTATAAGCAAACTTTATCGTGCTTTTAACACAAGCACAAGTTCTTACGAAACAATTTAAGCTAATTTTAAGCATCCTTCTTTTTAAATTCTTGTGAAGCACTATAACAACTTGTAGATGATGTCAATTATATGTTACATTACTCATGTAGATGCGCAATGTTGCATTGTTATGATTTCAAAATCAACATAAAAGGGTGGGTTTATAGTGAATGATTACCATACTTCAACAGAACAGCGCTACAACGAAACAAATAGCAAGATAGAAAGCAGTACCAAAAATGTAAAACCTAGAGGTAATATCATCCTAAATATTTTGATCTTTATTGGCTGGATGCTTTTATCACAAATGGTGATCTTAATAATTTTTGGAATCCTCAAGTTGTCTTCTATATTTAATTCATTCAACGGAGCAATACTTACATGCCTATTTATAGTTATAGCGACAATCATTACGTGGCTCATTAGACGTTATTACATACGCCATTCATATGAAGAACGTCAGAAATTTAAACTAAAAGATATCGGTATTAATATTGGTTGGGCAGTATTGTTACGTGTTTTGGCACTGGCTTTTAGTTATTTGCTACATATCACAACTGGATCGGGGCAAAGCGAAAATGACAAAATGCTATTAGGTGATGCGAATCATCAGATCTCAGATGCAAGTCAATTACCTCAAATTTTTCCATTTTTGATGTTTATACTAACAATTAGTATACTCACGCCGTATCTTGAAGAGCTCATTTATAGAGGTATTTTTAAGGAAACATTATTTAGTCGTGCAGCTTTTTGGTTGCCATTAATCTTGTCATCCTTGATCTTTGCTTTACAACATAGCGTAACTGACATTATTTCAATATTAATGTTTATGTTTATGGGAATTATTTTTTATCTTGCTTATTCACGACGCGGTAATGTTCGAGATAGCATGATGGTTCATATGATTCATAATAGTACTACTGGTATTATCCTGCTCATAGGCTACTTCTATGTCTTACTTCACTAGTCAGAAAAAGGCTATGACATAAAAAATAAACAGTTTCGCAGTATTAAAAAATGGCAATTTTCTTTGGATTTATATGAAAACTGCCATTTTTATATGCTTTTATTTTTATTCAATTAATTCAAGACAATACAACTAAAGCACGTGGCTACTCTGTTTAATTAATCATATGCCTTTGTTTTAATGCCTTTTGCTTTTAAGAACTTTTCAATTTTCTTCTGTTCTCTTCCATTGACAACGTCTCTATCCTCATTTAACTGTTTAATATCATCAAGTACAGATGCGTCATCTTTTTTAGAAAGTTCATAACTCTTCTTGTCTATTTTATTACTTGCTTTTGTATATTCACTTATTTTATTCGTGAACTTATCATAGCCACCCTTTGGTAACACGTTATTATGAATATAGCGCGCAAAATTTTGATCATTTTGATCAGTAAGTTGCATCAATTTAGCAAATTCATCTTGTTGTGATGTTGTTAACTTATCATCAGAATCTATGATATCCATATAGTAGAATTTTGCATCTGTCAACTCACGATCAGTATCTAAATAAAGTTGAATATCTTGCTTCATTGTCTTTTCAGAAATTGAATCATTTGTTGTTTGTTTATTGAAAATTTGAGTAGGTATTTTTTTCTTCGTCACACTATCATCGTCATCATCGTGATCGTCTTCTGTGTCACAAGCGACAATTATGAATGATAGCAAGCATAATGTTAATATAAGTACAAATTTTTTCATAATCAAACTCCTATTTTATCTATTGTCTTAATCTCCGCCTTAACATGACTAACACTACAATAACACTCACGTAACCCAAAATAGATATGATTGACGCTTCAAAACCAAATTCACCACCTGTAAGTGCAAAGTTATGACTGTCGAGTATGTATTGAAATACTTTATCGTCAACTTGTTTCTCTGTGATATAAAAGACTTGACTGATGTTCCAGAAGAAATGCAATGTCGCACTTGCCCAAATACTACGGAAGACATAAGCAGTTAATCCAAACATAACACCTGCCAAAGAACCACCAACTAATAATTGAAGAAAGCTTCCTACATTTAACGCGCCATTAAGTACGTGAATTGCGCCAAAAAATATACTCGTAGTCAAAATGGCAACAACAATATTAGTCTTTTTCTCAATATAGCCCATCAATAGACCACGAAAAACAAGCTCTTCAACTATAGCACCGGCTACAGCCACTTGGAAAATATCCCAAAATAGCGAACGGAACAACGTATCCTGTGTCTTAAAATGTGAGATTTTAAATTCCCCAGGCACAAAAATCAAATAAAATAGTATAACGCTAAGCGGTAAAATGATACCAAGTATAACCGCTCTGATATCAAAATGTGGTGATACAATTCGATAATCTACGCGTCTTTGCTTTAGTCCCTTTTCTATCATTAACCGCACAAAAAATAAATCACAATACAATAAATTAATGCACTGATGATTATACCTATCCCTAAAAATGGAATCATCTCATCAAAAATAGCTCCTAAGGCTTGTGCAACAATAATCATCAAAAATGCTAAAACAAACATTCCCAAAATCTTTATATAGTTCATTTATGTATTTTCCTTCCCTTAAATGACTATGATTACATTAACTTCAAATACAAATACATATTATCATATTTTTCAATAAACTAATAATTCTCTTAAACCATCATATATAACATCAACTATTTTCAGTTCACAAAATAGTTAAAAACCTATAATGCCTCATGTTTATGACTTTTTACACACTTCTATATGCAAAATTTCGATTGTAAACGTTTACTAAAATGCATGTAATATGTTACTATTTATATGAATATTAAAACATTTGTTTATATCAAAAACATATGTTTATAAGGAGGTGCACAGATGAATAAAAATGAACAAGCAATTTTCAACTTGGTTAAAGAAAACCCTTATATTACACAACTTGAATTAGCTGAACGCATAGGATTATCACGACCGGCAGTTGCAAATATTATTTCAGGATTAATGCGCCAACGATACATACTTGGTAAGGCTTATGTCATAAATGAAGAAAGCCCGATTGTTTGCATTGGCGCGGCTAACGTCGATCGCAAATTCTATATTGATACACCCTTACAACCAAAAACATCTAATCCTGTTTCCTCCTCCAGATCCATCGGTGGTGTTGGTAGGAATATTGCAGAAAATTTAGGCCGTTTAGGAGAGAAAGTGACCTTTTTAACTGCAAGTGGTAATGATAGTGAATGGGATATGATTAATAGAATGTCTTCACCTTTCATGGATTTAAGTGCCATACAACCAATAGAAAATGCTAGCACAGGCTCATACACTGCTGTCATTAAAGATGGCGATATGGAATATGGCTTTGCTGATATGGAAATCTATGAACAGATTACACCTGATTTTTTAGCACGTTATGCACAAATTTTAACTAAAGCAAAGTGTCTCGTTGCTGATTTGAATTTACCTAAAAGCGCGCTAGAATTTCTTAGTGCTTTTGCCCAAAAGAATCATATTAAGTTTGTTATCGTGCCAGTTTCTTCACCTAAGATGGTACGCATGCCTCAATCCTTGCACGCCGTAGATTGGTTAATCATCAATCGTGATGAGAGTGAGACATATCTTAATATGTCAATTCGCAATATTTCTGACATGCAACGTGCTGCAGAAAAATGGGTTGAACTGGGCGTGTCTAATGTCATCATTACAAACGGTCTTGAACCACTTATTTTTAAAAATTGTCATACAGAACACATCGTACCTATTTCTCCAGCACAGCATTTTGTCGATGCGACTGGAGCTGGTGACTCCTTTACTAGTGCAGTGATTTATAGTTGGCTCAATGACTTCTCACTCCAAGATATTATTAAATCCGGCATGGTCAATTCTTTAAAAACGGTTGAAACAAATTATACCGTACGTCAAAACCTTGATAATGAACAACTTAAACGTGATATGGAGGAATATAATTATGAAGCAATATCTTGAATTTTCAACCGAAGTAGCTGAAGCGAAAAAGCATAATCAACCGATCGTCGCTTTAGAATCAACAATCATTTCTCATGGTATGCCCTACCCTCAAAATATCGAAATGGCCAAAAATGTAGAGCAAATCATTCGTGACCATGGTGCTGTTCCAGCGACGATTGCTTTGATAAATGGAAAAATTAAAATCGGCTTAAACGAGGCAGATTTAGAAACACTCGCACATAGTGAAAATGTTGCTAAAGTTTCTCGTCGTGATTTACCAGAAATCATTGCTACTAAACGCATTGGTGCCACAACTGTAGCATCTACAATGATTTGTGCAGCATTAGCTGACATACCATTCTTTGTCACTGGTGGTATTGGTGGCGTGCATAAAGGTGCAGAAGAAACCATGGATATTTCTGCAGATTTAGATGAGTTTGCAAAAACAAATGTTAGCGTTATCTGTGCAGGCGCTAAATCAATATTAGATCTGCCAAAAACAATGGAATATTTAGAAACAAAAGGTGTGCCTGTTATTGGCTACCAAACAGACGAACTGCCCGCATTTTTCACTAGAGAAAGTGGCGTAGCATTGACAAGTCGTGCAGACACACCCGAAGAAATAGCACGTATTTTTAAAGCTAAACAAGATTTACATCTTGAAGGTGGTATGGTCATTGCTAATCCAGTTCCTGAAAAAGATGAACTACCTAAAGACTACATCGATGCAATCATTGATGATGCTGTCAAAGAAGCAAAAGTTCAAGGAATCCACGGGAAAGATTCTACACCATTCTTACTCAAAACAATTGTTGAAAAAACTGCAGGAAAAAGTTTACAAACAAATATTAAATTAGTTGAAAATAACGCTGTCGTTGGTGCTCAAATAGCGGTTGCTTTCAATCAACTGTAGGTGATAATCATGTCAATACTATTTGGGATGTTAGGTGTTGCTTTTGCTTTAATCGTAGCATTTATTTTTAGCTTTAATAGGAAAGCAATTGACTATAAAAAACCATTGATTATGTTAGTAATCCAAGTACTGCTTGTCTTATTTATGATGAACACCACGATAGGTTTACATATTCTGACCGCCATGGGAACCTTCTTTGAAGGGCTGATGAATATTAGTAAAGCTGGTATAGATTTTGTATTTGGAGACTTGCAAAATAAAGGTGGCTATAATTTCTTCTTAAATGTGTTATTGCCATTAGTGTTTATTTCAGTGCTCATTGGCATATTAAATTATTTCAAAATCTTGCCTTTCATTATTAAAGTTGTCGGTTATATTATCAATAAAATTACACGCATGGGAAAACTAGAAAGCTATATTGCTATTTCAACATCGATGTTAGGTCAACCTGAAGTTTACTTAACAGTTAAAGATATTATTCCAAAGCTGTCTAAAGAAAAGTTATACACGATTACAACTTCAGGGATGAGTGCAGTTAGTATGGCAATGCTAGGCTCTTATATGCAGATGATTGAACCAAAATACGTTGTAACTGCCGTTATGTTAAATATCTTCAGCGCATTAATTATCGCAAGTATCATCAATCCTTATCATTCTGATGACAAGGAAGTAGATTTAAACGTGATTGATACACAAGCAACAAACAAGAAGACGGTAAATGGTTCAACTAAAGCAAAGAAACCTGCATTCTTCCAAATGATTGGAGACAGCGCGATTGATGGTTTCAAGATTGCAGTAACGGTCGTCATCATGTTACTCGCATTTATCTCATTAATGAAAGGCATTACAATTGTCTTTGATCTGGTGGGTCTAGACTTCAAACAAATCATTGGTTATATTTTTGCGCCAATCGCTTTTATTATGGGTGTACCATGGGAAGAAGCGATTCGTGCTGGATCGATTATGGCTACTAAATTAATTACGAATGAGTTTGTTGCGATGTTAGACTTCCAAAAGATAGCTTCATCTTTATCACCTAAAACACAAGGTATTATTTCGGTATACTTAGTCAGTTTCGCCAACTTTGGGACAGTTGGTATTATGGTGGGAGCCATCAAAGGAATTAGTAGTGAGCAAGGCAATAAAGTAGCGACATTTGCACTACGACTACTTTTAGGTGCAACTCTAGCTTCAATCGTGTCAGCAAGCCTTATCGGTTTGGTATTATAATGACATCATCCTCTACACTATCGTAGCTCTTAAATCCAATAAATATATATACGAACGTGGGACATAAATCCCAATATAATAGCACAAAGATGATTTAAAATTAAGAATCGTCTTTGTGCTTCTTTATATAATCCATACTTATATGTGTCTTTAACATTAACAAATATGATTAAGACGTACTTTTCTTGTGGATTTATACTAAAAAGGTCTGGACATTAAGTTCTTAAACAATGTAAAAAAGACA
>NZ_KV809480.1:0-61131 GCF_001812565.1 Staphylococcus sp. HMSC059F04
TTTTCTAATTGAAAATGATCTTACTGCTGTTTTTTTAGGGATTTATGTCCCAGCCTGTATTTTATTTTTGACGTTCATCAATCGATGTGTGTATTTGTTCGTCAGTTGGTTTAGTCGTGTGTGTTTCTGTAGATGTTGTATTATTAGAAGCTAAATCATTATCATCTTGTGAATTTAATGATTCGGATTTGTTCTTTTTGCTACTTTTTTTATCCTTTTTAACTTGAGACACATTGACTGGTTCTCCGTTGCGAATAAAGTATTGAACAACACCTAAAGTATTTAAGTAATGTATTATAATAGTGATAATTGCCACTAGTATGATTATAGCAATATGAATGTTATAAGCCAGTGTTTGTGACATATTTTGTAATAAATAGATATCCAACGATGATATAAGTGATATGATGAGTGCGATTAAGTTAATCAATAACACACCTACAAAAAATTTAAACCACGTTTTTTGTCCATTCGCAATTCCTTTAAAACCGTCTTCTAATGAGGCAATAGCTGTTTTATTACGGTCTTGAGTAAATTGTACAGTACTGTTTATCATAGGTATTAATACAATCCACAATAGAATTGAAATAATAAATGAAACAAAAACAAATGTTACAATTTGAATAATCAATAACGTATTTTGACTCTGAATTTCTAAAGGTTTAATTAATTCTCCAACAATTTTGAAGAGATATTTTAAAAGAAATGCATGTATCCAAGTTAAAGCGATATATAGTATTAAACTGATGATACCGAGTAAAATACTAGAAATGTATTTGCCACCTTTAAATGAAACAAGTAAATCTGAAAAGCCAAATTTTTGCTTTTTAATAGATTTTGATATGACATTAATAGAACCAGCTAGTAGTTGATATCCAACAAGAAGGAATATAATCGCTATAACAACCAAAACAATGATATTAATCGTCTGTAATTGCTCCTGTAATTGTTGAGGATCAACATTACCTTTTTGTATCAAAGTCTCTTGCATGTCATTACTAACTTTACTTAGATATAGTTTTGGAAGAAATTGACAAAGCACAAAGAGAATTAACACATTGATCATTGCAAAAACAAATGTTAACAACCAATGTGACTTTGTATTTTTGATTGCTAATTTATGAAATTTAAACAAAATGAAGCACTCCTTTACGTTAATATAAATACAATATCAAAATTCGAAAAAATTTTAAATGAATATCTAACATATTATGACATTAAGTGTTAGAATATGCTAATAAATGAACTAATGAAAGGAGATATCATCATGAAAATTGCAATTATAACCGATGTGCATGGAAATTATGATGCGCTAGAAACTGTTTTGGATGATATTGATCGTAGAGAAGATGTTGATAAAATTATAAACTTAGGTGACAATATTGGAATTGGTCACGAGACAAACAAAGTATTAGACAGCATCTTTGAACGTGAAGACATGGAGATGATTGCAGGCAATCATGATGAAGCGGTGATGTCAATAGTTAATGGCACACCTTATCCGGAAGACTTAAAAGATAAATTTTATGAACATCATCAGTGGATTGAAAGTCATCTTGACGAAGAGTATCATGAGGTATTAAATCAGCTTCCACGATTTATTGAACAAACCATCTGTGGTAAAAAAATGCTATTTATTCATTATGAAATTGATAATAGTAAATTAAATACTACAATCGATGGACAACCTTTTAGTCCTATAGTTGAACCAAGTGCACAAAATATGTCAACGCTTTTCCAAGATAAAGATGCTGATGTAATTGTTTTTGGACATAATCATACGTTACATTTATTTGATGATAAGAAAAAACTGTACTTTAATCCAGGCTCTGTTGGTCTTAATAATGGTGCTTATGCCGTATATGGCATTCTGACAATTACTGATAGTGAATTCTCGGTGGAAAGAATCAAATTACCTTATGATAATGAAGAATTTCTTTTAGGATTTAGTGAAAAGCATGTTCCAGCAAAACAATTAATATTTGATAAATTTCTTTAAAAATAAAGCTATCGTAGTTCCTAGTAAAGAAAGGATACGATAGCTTTTCAATTTAATGCTGGTGTACGTGAGCATGTGAATGATGAAGTCCTGTACATAATGTGGACGTGTCATGTTTATGTTTAGGTGTTTCTAACTGTATGGTCATGTGATGAACATTTAAATGTGATAAGTCATGTTCGATACGTTCGAGTAGTAATTCACATTGCTCTACAGTAAGGGCTTCACTTACTACGGCATGGCAGCTCAATGCATTCATATCATTTGAAATCGTCCAAACATGATAATCGTGAACATTTTGAACTTGACCATGTTGTGTAATAGTTTGAATTATTGCTTCTAAATCAACATCTGTTGGTGTTCCTTCCATCAAGATATTAAGCGATGATTTGGTAATGCCGAAAGCACTTTTTAAAATTAATAGTGAAACAATAATACTTGCTATAGGATCAGCCAGTGTAAAATCAAATAACCATATTAGGATAGCAGCAACGATAGCACCTAATGAGCCCAGTAAATCACCAAGCACATGAATAAAGGCACCACGCATATTTAAATTATGATGCGTATCACCACTTTTAAACATAATTGCTGCGACTATGATATTAACAAGTAATCCCATTACACTGATAACAAACATTTCAGTTGACTGTACTTCTGGTGGTGCGAAGAAACGTTTAATTGCTTCTATAATAATGAGTGCACTTATAATAAATAGAGTTACACCATTAAATAATGCCGCTAACACTTCAAAACGTTTATAGCCAAAGGTTTTTGAAGTTGTAGCATTTTTTTCTGCATAGATAAAAGCAATAAGTGCTATGCCTAGTGAGATGGTATCACTGAACATATGGATTCCATCTGAGAGCAAAGCTAAGCTATTAGCGAGATAACCTCCGATAATTTCAATCAACATAAATGAGCCAATGATTAAAAACGAAATAAGTAATACTTTTTTGTTATTTGTGTGTACATGACCGTGGACATGGTCATGATGATGTTGATGTGTGTGATTAGTCATGATAAGATCCACCTTCTTTTGGATGATTTGCATGATGAATGGCTTGTTTTAACAACGTAGCGACATGTTGGTCATCAAGAGAATAAATCATAGATTGACCAGCACGCTTGGCCTTAACAAGGTGAGTTTGCTTCAACAATTTTAATTGATGAGAAACATTAGATTGGCTCATATTTAGCGTATGTGAAATATGGCCAACACTTGCTTCACCTTCTTGAAGTAATTCCATAATTCGAATACGATTTATATCACTTAATGCTTTAAAAATTTGGGTTACACGAGTAAGCGTATCGAAATCAGAACGATGTGATGGCATATGAGTCATATCCTTTCTATATTTATTAATATATGTTCATATATTAATATAACTTTTTCTCATTGTTTGGTCAACTCATTCAAGAAAGTTAATGTTTGCCAGTTAAATGTAAGTGGTAAAATACAAATTAGCATTTCAAAAGGAGGACGTTATTATGGCTATTTTATTAATTGGTGCAAACGGTGGCGTTGGTAGTCAACTAGTTAAACAATTTAAAGCACAAAATGAAGATTTTACAGCCGGTGTTCGAAAAGAAGAACAAGTTTCTAAATTACAAGATGAAGGAATTCAAGCAATACAAATTGATGTTGAAAAAGATGATATTGATACGTTAATACAAACGTTTAAACAATTTGATACTATCATTTTCTCAGTAGGTAGTGGTGGTAGTACAGGAGCAGATAAAACCATTATTGTCGACTTAGACGGTGCAATAAAAACAATGATTGCTAGTAAAGAAGCAAAAATAAATCATTATGTAATGGTCTCAACATATGATTCACGTCGTCAAGCATTCGATGCTTCGGGTGATTTAAAGCCATATACCATAGCTAAGCATTATGCAGATTATTACTTAAGAGCATCAGGTCTAAACTATACAATCGTCCATCCTGGTGTGTTGACCAATGATGCTGGCACAGGACAGATTGATGCAGGTTTATATTTTGAAGGTAAAAATGCTATTCCTAGAGAAGATGTTGCGCGCGTGCTTAACGAAGTATCGACAAGTAATCAATATATGAATCAAGAATTTCAAATTATTGCAGGTGATAAATCGATTACAGAAGCGTTAGCTAGCTATAGACAGAAATAATTAACAAGTTAAATCAAATAATAAGAAGCTGGTCATATATTCACTCATGATACCAGCTTCTTTTTTTATAAAAGCATGATTACATTTTGCATTTATATTGTATTTTGCATGAAAAAGTAAAGCGCTTGCAATATTGTAAATAACGCAATTACTGTCAAATGTGATACAATCACTAGTGTTAAGTTAGCTATGTTATTATAAACTTAAGTAACGATAATAAATTTGAACTTTAAATGGCTAAATTAGCTTTTATAATAGACATAAATTTTGAAGAGGGGGGCTATGATGCCACTATTTTTAGAGCCAATATTTCACGAAAAGATTTGGGGTGGTGATAAACTCGAATCATTCGGTTATCACCTACCAGACAAACCAATAGGTGAATGTTGGTGTATCTCAGCTCACTCAAATGGTAAAAGTAAAATCTTAAATGGACAATATGCTGGTCAAACATTAGACCAAGTATGGACAGAGCATCGAGAATTATTTGGTGATTTTCCCAGTAAAGAATTCCCATTATTATGTAAAATAGTTGATGCAACGGCCCCGTTATCTATTCATGTGCACCCGGGAGATTCATATGCATATGAACATGAAAATGGACAATATGGTAAATCTGAATGTTTATATATTATAGAAGCAGCTGAACAGGCTGAGATTGTCTTAGGTACGACGGCACAATCACGAGCAGAAATGGCACAGGCCATAGAAGAACAACAAGTGGAAAGTATATTAAAACGTGTTCCTGTGCAAGCTGGTGAATTCTATTTTATTCCTGCAGGTACATTACACTCAATTAGCGCTGGCGTGCTAGCCTATGAAACGATGCAAAATTCAGATATATCGTATAGAATATATGATTTTAAACGTCATCGTCCTAATCAAACAACGCCTTTTCTTAATATAAATAGGGCCTTGGATGTTATAGAATACGGAATTGAAGTACCGAAATTAGTGCCTGAAAGTGAAATTATAGAGAATCATAAATGTTCACATATTGTATCCAGTGATTTCTTTACAATGGTAAAATGGGAAATTTCAGGTACTTTAAACTACATGAAGCCGAGAGAATTTTGTCTAGTATCGGTACTTGACGGTGAGGGCCAGATGATTACTGATGGAGAAATTTATAGAATTCAAAAAGGAAGCCATTTTATATTGACTTCAGAAGATTTAGATAGTGTATTTGAAGGGGATTTCACATTGATTATTAGCTATCTATAAAGAAATTAGTCTGTTTCTTGAATATTGGGAGGTATAAATTTGAAGCAATTTTTATACATTTCATTAGTTTGTGGTGTTATTGCTGGTGCAGGTATCTTTTTTAATGTGCCACATTATCCTACGCGACATATTCCTCAGTTTATTGCGTTGATGGCTGTCATCAGTGCAATATTAACATTAAAAGATCATAAAACAAGTGGATTATTATCATTAGGGGGTGTAATGATAAACTTAATGCCGCTTCTAGCAAGTATTGTGGGTGTTCAGCAATAATAGGAAACAAATAGCAATTAGATGATGAATACTACATCTAATTAGAAAATATTATAAGAGAAAGTCATAAGCATATAGGCTAGTGATTTTCTCTTTTTTAAAATATGGTATTGAATTTTATGTTATATCTAATTGCTAATTTTTATGAAATTACACAAGATTTTTACTTGAAGTATGATAAAATGAAAAGAAATCATAAGAGAAAGTTATTTTTTCTCACAATGAATAATTAGGGTTAGGAGTTTCATAATGACTGAAGCAGTAAATTACTTTTGGCTAAATTGTGGCTATACAAGATGGAATCATAATGAACCATTAATTGGACAAACGACATTATTTGAATCAGGAGCTCAATTTAATCCTTCTCAAGGTTTTAGAGCATTTAAAAAAGCAGAAATTGGCGACAAGGTGATATTTTACCAAGTTCAAACAGATACTGGTTTATTAGGATTAGGTAAAATCACTAGCGTTCAAACAGGAGCTCAAAATAAAATTCGAGTCACTTTTCGATTTGATGAGCTACTAAAACCATTAACGATTGACTTTTTAAAACGCAGTGAAGCATTAGATTATAGAATGAATAATATGAAAGAAACTTTATTTAATCAACTAACTAAAGAGGAATTTGCTCTTATTGTCGCCTTAGGACAAGGCCAAGAAAAATTACCACGCTATTTCTTTTTAGCTGAGTCAGAAGCGTTTGAACCTGGGGAAATTTATACAATATATACACATACCTATAATGGTATTAAACGAAATGGTTACCATTTTTATAATCAATTAGAGGTTGGTGACAACCTAGTATTTTATAATAGAAATAAAAATCAAGCTGTCATTGGTATTGGAGAAGTGACTAAGCATATTCATGAAAAGCCACCCATACCTGGTAGAACGAATAGCACCGCAATCGAAGTGCGCTATGATAAAAATATAACACCAGTGACATTAAGCCAATTAAATAAACATCCAAAGTTAAAGAATTTATACTTTTTACAAGAAAATGCGAAACAGGCAATTGCTAGTATGTCTCAAACTCAATATGATGCCATTATTGATATGAGCAAAAATGATGGTGTAAATAAGCCATTTGAGACAATTAATCAACCTGTACATAGCGAACAAACTAAAGATGAAACGCTTAAACCATTTATCTTACTTGTTGTAGGGCAACATGACGAGGGATTAAAAGCAGCAAATGAATTATTAGATAAGACCAATGCTAATCCAGTCATAACAACTGGACACCCTGATTTTTCTGAAGAAATGTTGTATGGTAAATACTTACCAAATGAAGCAGGTGCATTATATTATCGTGAAGGATTTATTACACATTTAATGCCTAAAAACGATAAAAGTTATTTAGTCATTGATAATTTTAACCGTGTTGATCCAGATATTTTTCAAACGTATATCAATGTGTTGGAAGGCTATGAAGTGACATTGCCACGATATAATAAAGATGGACAAATGATTATATGGTCACGCCAGAAAGATTCATTTAATCATTTTAATCCTAATTGGCATATTATTGGTATTACTTATGATGATATTGATGTAATTAAAGAGAAATATTCAGCTCAATTTTTAAAATATACACGCATTGTTAAAGTAAAACAAGATAAATAAAGTAGTCTTGTTCATGATATAACCTTTTGAAAATATTTTAAGTAGTGACAGTAAAAATAAGATAAAGCTATTCCTTTATGGAATAAGCCTTACAATACAAAATATTGAAATAAATGGAGCCACACTATGACAAAGTAGTGTGGCTCTTAAACTGCAATAATTGATTTTGCCTGTTTCTTAAATGTGTTTTAAGTTGTTTAGCTTGCAACCGAAGAGGAAATAGTAATAATAAAAGTAAGGATGTGAATTTATGCCAATTATTTATTATGATGGAAACTGTGTATATTGCTATAATTACGCAATATGGTTAATACGACATGGTTTATCTAAAAAATATCAATTTGCTACGCTTCAAGGTGAGATAGGGCAACATTTATTCAAACAACATCCAGAAGCACAGCATCAAAATAGTGTTATTCTGCAAGAAGGCCATCATCTTGAGTATCATTCGACTGCAATAGCGACGTTAATTACATCATTAACAACGTTTAAATGGTTAGGCATATTACTAAAATTAGTTCCAAAACCACTTAGAGATTGTGGCTATCATCTTTTTGCGAATAATAGAGATAAAATGTGGAAAACAAAATGGCATCGACCAACATCTTATGAAAAGTCGTTTTTCCTAGATGATAATCAACATATAAAATTGATTAATTGAAAATGATTTTCAATTAAGGGATAATAAGAATAACATATAGCTGAAAATAAGCTTATTCAAAGGTTAGGTATATGAATAAATCTTCAATTTATTTATAATAATTATAAATAAGAGTGTTATTTTGCTTTACAGATTAGAATTATTATAATATAATGATAACATCATTACGATGATATAAGTTAAAAGGAGCGATGAATAATATGGCAAATCAACAAGATGTAGTAAAAGAATTAAATCAACAAGTTGCAAACTGGACGGTGGCTTATACTAAATTACACAATTTCCACTGGTATGTTAAAGGACCAAATTTCTTTTCATTGCATGTTAAATTTGAAGAATTATATAATGAAGCAAGTCAATATGTTGATGATTTAGCTGAACGTATTTTAGCGGTAGGCGGTCATCCTGTAGGAACGTTAAAAGAATGTTTAGATATGTCGATTGTTGAAGAAGCAGGTTTAAATTATTCTGCAGAAGAAATGGTCGAAGCATTTTCTAAAGATTTAACAAATATTTCACAACAACTTGAACAAGCTATTCAAGTGGCTGGAGAAGCTGAAGATGACGTATCAGAAGATATGTTTATCGGCATGCAAACTTCAGTAGATAAACATAACTGGATGTTTAAATCTTATTTAAGTAAATAATTTTAACCATATAATAAACCTTGATACTGTATTACACATGTGATTTTACTAGTGTAATTACAATATCAAGGCTTTTTTTATTCTGCAATTTCTAATGCGACTTCCATCATTTGTGTAAATGAATTTTGTCTTTCTTCCGCAGTTGTTTCTTCTTGTTTGATAATATGGTCGCTTACTGTAAAAATACCTAAAGCTTTTTTACCAGCATAAGTTGCATTAAGGTATAAAGCTGCTGACTCCATTTCGATACCTAAAATACCCATTCTTTTCCATTGATCATTGAAGTGTGGGTTCGCATTGTAAAATGTATCAGACGATAAGATATTACCAACGTGCGAAACTGCACCAAGTTCGTCTGCTTTCTGTTTAGCTTTAGTGATTAAGTCAAAATCAGCAATTGGTGCGAAGTGACCAGGAATTTGATATTGGTCTACATAATTAGAATTTGTTGAAGCGGCTTGTGCAATGATAATGTCATATAAATTGACATTTTCTTGTAGTGCGCCACAAGACCCAATACGAATAATCGTATCTACATTGAAGAAATGATACAACTCATATGAATATATACCTATACTTGGAATCCCCATACCAGATCCCATAACAGAAATTTCTTTACCTTTATAAGTACCTGTATATCCAAACATATTTCTTACTTCATTAAATTGCACTACATTATCTAAGAAGTTTTCGGCTATGTATTTTGCTCTTAATGGATCGCCAGGCATAAGTACTGTTTTGGCGATTTTATGTTCTTTAGGTTGAATATGTGGTGTACCTTTAGACATTTGTTATCTCTCCTCGACTTTCATTCTTAACATAAAGATAACATTTGTTTAACTTTTTTGCGAATTTTTGTACTATAGAAGGGAAGGACAAAATGCCTATTTTTAAAGTTTAAACCATGCTACGAAAACTTTATCGTAGGCGCAAATATTAAACAACAATTTATAGGAGGGCGTTTTAATGGATTATGCAAAATATATAGATCATACCTTATTAAAACCAGAATCAACAAAGGCACAAATTGATAAGTTAATCAAAGAGGCTAAAACATATCACTTTAAATCAGTTTGTGTAAATCCAACTCAAGTGAAGTATGCGGCAGAACAATTACGAGATTCAGATGTATTAGTATGTACCGTGGTTGGCTTTCCATTAGGTGCGAGTACTACAGCAACAAAAACATTTGAAACAGAAGATGCAATAAAAAATGGTGCTTCTGAAATTGACATGGTTATCAATATTGGCGCATTAAAAGATGGGCGTTATGATGATGTGAAAAAAGATATTGAAGGTGTTGTTGGTGCAGCTAATGGGATTTTAGTTAAAGTTATCATTGAAACAATATTATTAACTGATGATGAAAAGGTCAAAGCTTGTGAGATTGCGCGAGCTGCTTGTGCTGATTTTGTTAAAACATCTACTGGTTTTGCTGGTGGTGGTGCAACCGCAGAGGATGTGGCTTTGATGAAGCAAACGGTTGGTAATGAGTTACAAGTTAAAGCTTCAGGTGGGGTACGAAACTTAGCTGATTTCAAAAAAATGATTGAAGCTGGTGCAACTCGAATTGGAGCGAGTGCGGGTGTTGAAATAATAGAAGGTCTTGAGGCTAACACCGATTACTAATGCCAAAATCGCATTATCATAAAAAAGCAAACTAGTCGCTTATTGAAAGGGGATATGGCTATGAGAATGGTCGATATTATAGAAAAGAAACGCGATGGGAAAGAATTAACAACGGATGAGATTAACTTTTTTATTGAGGGCTATACAAAGGGAGATATTCCAGATTATCAAGCTGCAAGTTTAGCAATGGCTATTTTTTTTCAAGATATGACAGAACAAGAACGTGCAGCGTTAACGCTAGCAATGGTACATTCTGGTGATGTGATTGATTTATCCCAAATTAATGGGGTAAAAGTTGACAAACATTCTACAGGTGGCGTAGGCGATACAACAACGCTTGTTTTAGCACCTCTTGTGGCTGCAGTTGGTGTGCCAGTTGCAAAAATGAGTGGGCGTGGCTTAGGTCATACTGGCGGCACAATTGATAAATTAGAATCAGTTGAAGGGTTTCATGTTGAGATCAGTGAAGATGAGTTTATTAAATTGGTCAACGAAGATCGAGTTGCTGTAATTGGACAAACGGGTAACTTAACACCGGCAGACAAAAAGCTATATGCTTTGAGAGATGTGACAGGGACAGTAAACTCTATTCCATTAATCGCGTCTTCGATAATGAGTAAAAAAATTGCTGCAGGTGCAGATGCAATTGTGCTTGATGTTAAAACAGGTAGCGGTGCATTTATGAAAACATTAGAAGATGCTGAACAACTTGCGCATGCCATGGTATCCATCGGCAATCATGTTGGCAGAAAGACGATGGCTATCATTTCAGATATGAGTCAACCGTTAGGCAACGCAATTGGTAATGCTTTAGAATTGCGAGAAGCTATTGAAACATTGAATGGACACGGACCTGAAGATTTAACAGAACTCGTGTTGACGCTTGGTTCTCAAATGGTAGTTTTAGGCCAGCAAGCTGAGACATTAGAAGAAGCACGACGAAAATTAAAACAAGCAATTCAAGATGGAACAGCATTAGCGAAATTCAAGCAGTTTATTGCTAACCAAGGTGGCAATCCACATATCGTAGATCACCCGGAATTATTACCACAAGCGCAATATAAAATAGAATTGCCAGCACAGAAAACAGGAACAATAACTGAGATGATTGCCAATGATATTGGTATTGCATCAATGATGTTAGGTGCTGGTCGTCAGACGAAAGAAGATACAATCGATTTAGGAGTCGGTATAGTATTAAACAAAAAAGTTGGAGACACTGTCAAAGAGGGTGAACCATTATTAACGATTTATAGTAATCAGCCAGATATATTTGATGTAAAGGCTAAACTTTATGATAGTATAGCCATTCAAGATACAGGTCATAAACCAACATTAATTCATAAAATTATTACTGAGTAGGAGTGTTAAAATGATAACGCCTTTTAAACGTATACATCTTATTGTAATGGATTCAGTAGGCATTGGAGAAGCACCAGATGCAGCAGCCTTTAATGATGAAGGTGCACACACGCTTAAACATACATTAGAGGGATTTAAGGAATCATTACCTAATTTAGAACGACTTGGCTTAGGTAATATTACTGACTTGCCTGTAGTGCATAAAGTAGATCATCCTGAGGCTTTTTATACGAAGTTAAGTGAAGCATCTGTCGGTAAAGATACTATGACAGGACATTGGGAAATGATGGGCTTGAATATCATGCAACCATTTAAAGTTTATCCTAATGGTTTTCCAGAAGAATTGATTAAACAAATTGAAGAGATGACAGGACGTAAAGTGGTAGCGAATAAACCTGCTTCTGGTACGGCAATCATTGATGAACTTGGTGAACATCAAATGAAGACGGGTGATTTAATCGTTTATACAAGTGCTGACCCAGTATTACAAATTGCTGCACATGAAGATATTATACCGCTTGAAGAATTATATGATATTTGTGAAAAGGTAAGAGAGATAACAAAGGATCCAAAATATTTAATTGGACGTGTTATTGCCCGACCATATGTAGGAGAACCAGGTGACTTTACAAGAACATCAAATCGTCATGATTATGCATTGAAACCTTTTGGACACACGGTTATGAATGAATTAAAAGACAATGGTTACGATGTTATCGCTATTGGAAAGATTAATGACATTTTTGATGGGGAAGGTGTTACAGAGGCGATTCGCACTAAAAGTAATATGGACGGAATGGATCAATTGATAAATGTTACTCAAAAAGCATTTAATGGCATGAGCTTTTTAAATTTAGTTGATTTTGATGCTTTATATGGTCACCGACGTGATAAAGAAGGTTATGCACAAGCAATCAAAGATTTTGATAATCGTTTACCTGAATTGATTGCAAACTTGGATGAAGATGATTTAGTCATCATTACTGCTGACCATGGTAATGACCCGATTGCACCTGGGACAGATCATACGCGAGAGTATATTCCAGTATTAATGTATAGTCCTAAAATCAATCATGGTCATGAATTATCAAGTGACGAGACATTTAGTTCAATTGGTGCTACAATAGCAGATAATTTCAACGTAGAACTACCAAAATTCGGTAAAAGCTATTTAAAAGAAATGGGAGTGGAACATTAATGAAATTATTTAGATATTTGCTTGGTTTAGCATTTGGCACAGCAGGAGTCTTACATTTTACAAATGAACGTCAGTTTAGAAATATTGTGCCACATTACTTACCATTACGAAAAACTGCTGTACTTGTTACAGGAGTTTTTGAAATCTTTTTTGGTATGATGCTATTAATTAAAAGACCAGCAGAATGGTTGAAAAAAGGTATGAATTTATTTTTATTAGCAGTATTACCAGCAAATATTTATATGGCACGTAAAGAATTACCTTTAGGCGATAAAGAAGTGCCTAAGTGGGCACTATACTTGAGATTGCCTTTACAATTTGTATTAATAGGTTTAATTAAAAAGTTATAAGAAAGAATTATAATACGAATTTAAGATATAGATTTATCTAACACTAGTAACACAGGCTGTGACATAAATCCCAAAATAATAGCACAAAGATGATTTGAAATTGTATATCATCTTTGTGCTTTATCTATTTTCTCTAATTTTTCTTTATTTGAAAATGTAGCTTCAATTGTTTGAAAAGGATTATTCAAGCATTTTTTAAAATCTGTTGAAAGTAATCTTTAGTTAGTAATTTGAATAGATAAACTAACAAATCCTACTTACCATAAAGTATTTATAAAAGTTGTACGATGAACCATTACATTGTCAAAGAGTTCATTTACAGGGATGGATTCAAATCGTCGCTTCTCCAATAATTGATAAAACGCATCGATAACGCTTTTTTAGTTTTTGTTACTCTTAAGTCTTGTTCCTTCATAATATAACCTCTCTCATCTGTACTGTAAGTTTAAACGATATCGTTGATAGAAAATGATCGTAATTAAGAAGAATTTAAAATTTATAGCAGTTCTATAAATCGACACAAATAGTTTTTTGTAGATATTGTTTTTAATAAAAATTAGTCATATAATTTTCTTAATGATAATGATTATTAATTAATATTTAGAAAGTGTGAGTATTTTGTTGAATTTAAAGACTGGGATAAAAAATAAAAATTACAAAGTTAAAAGTATAAGTATATGTAATAAAAATATGTTATATCGATTAAGTGCATTAGGTATAAAAAAAGGCAGTGAAGTATGTATTAAACGAAAATGCTTATTTAATGGACCAAGTATTATTGAAGTAAATGGTCAATTTTTGTGCATTAGACAATCTGACGCCAGAAACATTACATTAGAGGAGTAGGTTATATATATGGGCGAAAGTTTTTGTATTTTAGGAAATCCAAATGTAGGAAAGACGTCATTGTTTAATGCATTAACAGGGTCTTATGAATACGTAGGTAACTGGAGTGGTGTAACTGTTGAAAAAAAGGTAGGTAAATTAAAAGAAAACATAGGACAGCTTATTGATTTACCTGGCATTTATGATTTATCTCCAGTTTCTAAAGATGAGACTGTAGTAACAGATTTTTTAATGGAATCTTCTTTTACAGGTATGATTAATATCATTGATACTAGCCAAATAAAAAGAAATTTGAACCTTACTATTCAATTGTTAGAACTTAATGCACCTTTAATTATTGGTTTAAACATGATTGACGTAGCAGTGCAACATGGTCTTAAAGTCAGATATGATACTTTAATGAAAAAATTAAAAGTACCTGTTTTTCCGATTGTAGCGAGAAAAGCTAAAGGGACTAATGAACTTTTACATGAATTGAAATTTTTAAAACCTGATAAAAGACAACAATTTAAAATTAACTATGGTTATGATATAGAAGATGCTATTGAAAAAATAAGTTCAATTATCTTAAAAGAGACAGAATATCCTAAAGAACGAATACGTTTTATAGCGATACAATATTTACTTGATAATAATCAAATTTATCAGGAAATAGGTTCTGAAATGATTAATTGTTTAGAACCAATAAAAAAAGAATTAGAAAAAAATTTGAATATGCGTGTACGTGAACGTATGGAATTGATTAGAGATAAATTTATAGATGATATCTTAAAAAATGTTGTCGAATATCCTAAAGAAGAAAAGCAATTTTTTACTGCTAAGTTAGATAAAATATTGATGAATAAGTATTTAGGGATACCCATATTTTTAGGCATTATATGGCTCATTTTTCAAATCACATTTACTTGGGTAGGTACACCTTTATCCGACAAAATGGATGATTTCATTGGTGGGCAATTTACCGACTGGGTAAAGATGATGATGCAATACTTACACTTGTTGCCATTTCTACAAGATTTAATCACAGACGGTATTATTGCAGGTGTCGGCTCAGTTCTTGTGTTTGTTCCTCAGATCGTGGTATTATTCTTCTTTATTTCTTTGCTTGAAGATTCGGGTTATATGGCAAGAATAGCTGTTTTAATGGATAAGACAATGGAATCAATAGGGCTAAGTGGTAAGTCATTTATTCCTATGATTATTGGATTTGGCTGTAATGTACCAAGCATTATGGCTGCACGTAGTATTGAAAATGAAAAAGAACGGCTGATAACAATTTTAATAGCTCCCTTCATGTCTTGTTCAGCACGTTTGCCAATATATGCATTGTTTGTGGGAGTATTCTTTAAAACTTATCAATCTCTCATAGTTTTAAGTTTATACTTGCTTGGGATTTTAGTTGCTTTAATAGTTAGTACTATTATGAATCGATTTATTTTGAAAAACGATAGTTCAGTATTTATTGTTGAGCTACCAACTTATCGTGTACCTTCTATTAGAACTTTATGGCGTAGCACTTGGGAAAAGGCAAAAGGCTTTGTAAAAAAAGCAGGGACATTTATATTTGCTGGCTCAGTAATCATATGGGCATTAACATATACAGGACCTAATGGATTTGATGTAAAAATTTATCAAAGCTTTATGCATATAATAGGAGAAGCAATAGCTCCTATACTTTCACCTTTGGGATTTGGTACGTGGCAAGCAGGTGCCACTTTGATACCAGGATTTTTAGCGAAAGAAGTCATAATCAGTTCAATGGCGATACTTTATTCCTCAAATGAGAATGGGCTTGTTAACGTAATTCAACATCAATTCACATCCTTATCAGCCTATGCTTTTATGATATTTATACTATTATATGTTCCATGTATTTCGACAGTAGCTACAATAAGAAAAGAAACATGTTCATGGAAATGGACACTCATTGCATTATTTTACCCAATAGTTACAGCATATCTTTTAACATTGGCATTTTATCAAATAAGTAATCTTTTTATATAAGGACGATTTTTATGTATATATTTATAAACATCTTGATTATCGTAGTTATCATCTTTTATACGGTTTTAACATTAGTAAAATTTTTTAAACGTAGTAAAGAAGGGCAATGCGGAAGTTGCAAATCTAATTGTCATTGTGATACAACGTCACATAAGAAACATTTAAAGCCTTAAGAATCAAATTTTAAAATAAAAGTAAAAGCTTTTCTATTTTTGAATGAACGAATTCAAATAGAGAAGCTTTTTTGTTGTATGAAACATACTGAGATTAGTTATGTTTCTATTCATTATGAGTTACTTTCTTCTGCTAATAAAATGCCAGTTCACATGCATATACATCGTTTTGAGAGCAAAACTTTAAGTAGGGTTAGGATAAGTTGAATCGCGAGTATCCAATTAAGAAATATTCGAAAATAAAATATCGGTTACTATCCATTGGAATAAGATAGAGTACTGCACTTAGAAATATTAATACGTGATATAAAAAACTCTAGGGGTCGGGACAAAAATCATTTTTGAATTCTGTCCCGCTCCCTAGAGCGAATTTTGAGATTTATCATCCAGGATATTGTAACTAATTATTTAGCTTCACCGAAAACATCATGCCATTGATTGCGTTTGTTTAAGAACGCTTTAGCGATTTCTTTTGCACCCTCTAATGAATGACTTGCAGCCCATCCACATTGTACTTCATTGCAAGCTGGAACTTCGTTAGCTTGTAATACGTCATTTAATGTTTTTTCAATAATATTTAAAACATCATTATAATCGTCATGATTAATAAAGGATACATAGAAGCCGGTTTGACAACCCATTGGACTTAAGTCTACAACTTTGTCAGTATGGTTTCTAATGTTTTCTGCCATTAAATGTTCAAGTGAGTGTAAACCAGGCATTTCCATATGTTCTTTATTTGGTTGTTTGAAGCGGATATCATATTTTTTGATTACATCACCGTTTAAGCCTTCCATTGTACCTGCTAATCTCACAAAAGGCGCGACAACTTTTGTATGATCTAAGTTAAAACTTTCTACATTCATTTTTGCCATTTGACATCCTCCTAAATTACTTTTAAAACTTATCTAATATATTGATTGTAACAAGACGACTGTATAATGACAATTTTGACCTAATGCATCATATGCCGTTGAGGCGGGTATAGAACATTATTGTTAGAAAATTTTGTAAATATAATGACAATCAAGTATTATTCCGATAAAATAAGTAATGATTAATTAAAAAACATATTGGGTAAAAGATGTTGTTCGATTATTTGGGTTACGTAAGGGAGATAGTTGTAATAATGAACAGTAAACAAAAAATTTTGGATTATATCGAAAATAATAAATACGATTATATAGAAATCAGTCATAGAATACATGAACGTCCGGAGTTAGGAAATGAAGAAATTTTTGCGTCTCGAATACTTATAGAGAAACTAGCTGAACAAGGATTTGAGATAGAGACAGATATCGCAGGTCATGCAACGGGATTTATAGCCACTTATGATTCAGAACGTGAAGGTCCAACGATTGGTTATTTAGCCGAATATGATGCTTTACCTGGGTTAGGACATGCATGCGGCCACAATATTATAGGTACTGCAAGTGTATTGGCTGGATCGGCATTAAAGCAAACGATTGATTCAATTGGTGGTAAAGTAGTCGTTTTAGGCTGTCCAGCAGAAGAAGGTGGAGAGAATGGAAGTGCAAAAGCATCATATGTTAAAGCCGGCGTGATTGATGATATTGATATAGCATTGATGATTCACCCTGGCAACGAAACATATCCAACCATCAATACATTAGCAGTAGATGTTTTGGATATTAAATTTTACGGAAAAAGTGCACATGCTTCTGAAAATGCAGATGAAGCGCTCAATGCTTTAGATGCTATGATTTCTTATTTTAATGGCGTGGCACAACTCAGACAACATATTAAGAAAGATCAAAGAGTACATGGTGTGATTTTAGATGGTGGTAAAGCAGCAAATATCATTCCAGATTTTACTCATGCACGTTTTTATACACGCGCAACAACACGCAAAGAATTAGATGTATTAACAGAACGCGTGAAACAAATTGCACGTGGTGCTTCAATTCAAACGGGTTGCGATTATGAATTTGGGCCTATTCAAAATGGCGTAAATGAATTTATTAAAACACCTAGATTAGATGCATTATTTGAAAAGTATGCCATTGAAATAGGTGAAGCAGTCAGCCATGACGATTTTGGATATGGATCTACGGATACTGGCAATGTGAGTCATGTCGTTCCTACGATACATCCACATATCAAAATAGGCTCAAGAAACTTAGTTGGTCATACACATCGTTTTAGAGAAGCTGCTGCAAGTGTACATGGAGATCAAGCGGTTGTTCGAGGTGCAAAAATTATTGCATTGATGGGTCTAGAGTTAATTGAAAATCAACCGCTGTTTGAGGCTATAGTCGAACAGCATTCTCATATAAAGGGGAATAACAAATAATGGTGAAAAATAAGCAAAATCAACCACTTACACTCAGTGATTTATACGCAGACAATGTTGTTTACTCATCAAGGCCCTCTTATGTTTCTAATCCATGGTTAGAACCAGAAGAACATCAATCGAATTTTTTGACCGGTAGAGAGTTATTGATAGCCAATCAATTACCTGTAATCGTACACGAATCCAGTGTTACCGATAAATTGGAAGCACTTTTTAATACTATAGGAAAAACGATACCGACCTCAATTTATAAATTTCATGATCAGCAATCTTATGAATCGCTTATTCAACATCTCGCTTATCAAGAAGGGAAAAAGATTTATTTTCAATATATACATGGAGAAGATGTACTTGAATCTTCTTATTACGCTTTAAATAAGGATACATTTGTCGCATTAAATAATAAAGCGCGCATTCCTGAATGGACGAATCATCATTACTTGCCTACCAGAGAAATTGTATCAATCAAAGATTTTAAAGCGCGAGTTCAAGATTGGACATTTCCTTTTGTTATTAAACCTGGAGATGATTTGCCAACTGCAGGAGGATATGGTGTTATGATTTGTTATCATCAAAATGATTTGCAAAAAGCAATGACACGTATTTTTGAAGCAGAAGCAGCTACATCACATTTGATTATTGAACAAAAAATCGAAGAGGTTCACAATTATTGTGTTCAGTTCTCTTATTCTTCAGAGCTAGGTATCCAGTATTTAGGAACCGCACAGCAACTTACAAATAAATATGGCTTTTATGCTGGTAACGAGAATGTCCATGATATACCTCAGCAAGTGATAAACGCCGGTTACGAAATTATGGAAATAGGTGTAAAACAAGGATTCTTTGGAGTGGCAGGGTTTGATTTATTATTAGATCAACATGGAGATGTCTTTGCGATTGATTTGAATTTTAGACAAAATGGCTCTACGAGTATGTTGCTATTAGAAGATGAGCTACATCCAAATTATCAAAAGTTTTATAGCTATGTAGCTAAAGGTGATAATGAACACTTTTTTAATACTATATTAAAATTTGTAAAAAAAGGCGTATTGTACCCACTATCTTATTATGATGGTAATTGGTATGGTAAAAATAAAGTTAATTCTAGATTTGGCTGTATTTGGCATGGGAATAGCAAAACAGAAATAGATCATTATATTAAAGCATTTTATGAGGAGTTAGATTTATAAATAATAAATACTGTACAATCAGACATTTGTTTTAATTTAATAGTTAGGGAGCGGGACAGCATTCATTATGAATTTATAGTCATGTACCGGCAAGGTTGACCAGGATTGGAAAAGGCCTAGTATAAGCGTATGTTCAGTCCAGTCAACTATTGCCAATATTTAGTTCGTATCTTAAAACATAATGATGTCCAAGCTTTATTGACTATCAAAAACGAGTCATTTAAAATTTGGAATAAATTAAAATGAATTGAGGGTTGTTACATGTCATTTAAAAATGAAACATTTTTCAAAGATATATTAATCAATGAGGAATTTTTCTTTGCGAGTACATCTAAAAAATTAGTAAGGATTTATTATCAAGGTCAATTATATCCAGCAGCATGGACGAATGAATACATGGCGCGCACATTCCTTGAAGACCATCAGGTAGATTATGATAAAGTAGTTCAAATTGACATTGATACCTTTGCGACATATGAGCTTGATGATTTATTTGATAAAGGAGACAAAGTGGTTATTAATGCTTCAGAAAATCATCCTGGCCAGTTGATTAACGTCGTTGATACAACTGATGAAATCATGACAGAATTAGATCGCATTCGCACTAAAGAATTTGTTAAAGATATAGCAAAAAATGATGAAGTATTTGGACTAACTCGAAAAGGACAAAAATCTTTTATTTTAATCGGGGATGATAAAAAAGAAAAACCATATATTATGCCTGTTTGGAGTATGAAAGGGCGCGCTTTGAAAGTACGAGATCAAGATTTTGAAGAATGCGAACTTATAGAAGTAGAAAGTAGCGTTTTTGGTGAGTGGTTAGATGAATTAAGAGATGATAATAAAGCTGTAGCTATTGACTTGAAACCCGGTGTGGTTGGTACTATTGTCTCGGCGCAGTACTTGTCAAACGAAGCAACATTTTAAATTGATGAATGACGCCCTTCGATGCAAATGCTGAAGGGCGTTTGCTATTATGATAAATGAATAGCACCAATGGCTCCTGAAAAGGCACCATGTTCAATATAATATGGTTGACAACCTCTTAACTTAGTATAATCTTCAATGACTTCTCTTAACAATGGATTATTGTTGAAGGATGACCCGATGTACACGACATTATTTGTTTTATATTCACGAGCTACAGTAATGGACATCGTTGTGATTACCTCGCCAACAACACCGACAACCGATGCTAGTTGATTTGCTGATGTAAAATTTGCATCCAAATGATGCAGGACATTACCAAAATTTGCGGCAGTTAATTCGCCTGGTATAGGAGGTGGGGTATCTTTATAAATATGTTTGACCTTTAAATCAATATGATTTCGATCACCTTGTTGAGCTAAAGTTGTCAATGCCTCATAATCTGATATTTGAGTTAAAAGGTATCCTAAACCTTGTATCATACCGCCACCTGTACCAATACCCCCAACACGTTGTTGAGATATCCCATCATAATAATGGATAGACGTCCCAGTTCCTACGTTAGTAAAAATATATTGGTCAATATCGTGGCCTTGTTCTTTAAGTAACATGCTTAAACCTTTAGAAGAAGCATCAAATTCAACATAGGTTTGCACAGGGTGATCAAGTTGTTCAGCAATGACTCCGGCATTACCACCTGTTAAACTTAAAGAATCATATGATTCATTTTTCAACCAATGAATTACCTGTTGTATATTTGTAGTTAATTCTGTTTTATAAATACGTTCATCAGGCGTTTCTTGAACAATTTTGATTAATGTTCCACCTGCATCGATACCGATATTCATTTCTTTCACCTCTGCAATTAATTAGGGTCAATGTTTATAGTATAATAAAATCACTGAAATACAAGTAGAAATTAAAAAAATTAGGGTATAACATGATATGATAAAATTTAAATAAGTAGTCAGAAGGCTAACAATGTTAGAAATAAGGGGATAGATTATGGTTATAAAACAGCAATATGATAATATAACAATTCAGGTATTTGAAGAACGTTATCGACAACATGTTTTAGATTTTGAATTAAGCGAAAGACAACAAGTTTATTCATCATTACCTAAAACAGTGCTTCAAGAAGCATTAGAAGATGAAAATCGTGTCGCTAACATTGCTATAAATGAACAAGGAGATGTGGTTGGATTCTTTATACTACATCGTTACTATCAACATGAAGGATACGATACACCAGAAAATGTCGTTTATGTAAGATCATTATCAATAAATGAAAAATATCAAGGACGTGGCTATGGCACTACAATGATGATGCATATTCCACAATATGTTCAACTATTATTTCCAGATTTTAATCACTTGTACCTCGTGGTTGATACTGAAAATCAAAGTGCATGGAATGTATATGAGCGTGCTGGTTTTATTCATACAGCAACTAAAGAGGAAGGGCCAATAGGTAAGGAAAGATTATATTATCTAGATTTAGATACGAAACATGTGTCTTCACTAAAGTTACAAGCCAATAGTCAATCTAGTATTGGAACAGTGCAAATCATAGACTTATTGAAAGACGGGGATAAAGTAGGATTTATAGCTGTAGAACAGCATGCGACAAGAATGAATATTGCTGCAATAGAAGTTAATAAAGAACACAGACAATCAGGCATTGCTGAAAGCGCATTGCGTCAGTTACCAACGTATGTTAGAAAACATTTTAATAATATACAAACATTAAATATAATGTTATTTGGTGAACATAATGAATTAAAACCGTTATGTCAGAATAGTGGATTTGTTGAGATTGAACAATCAGAAGATGTCGCAATTTTTGAAAAGTATATTAATTATTAGTAGACATTGCGAAATCAAGAGTTGTCATTTATAATTTAATTTTGTTACTATTAATAAATGCAAAATAACTTATAAATTTCAAAAAATCCTGTGAAAGGAAGTATTTTTTAATGAAAATTCAAGATTACACAAAAGAAATGATCGATGAGAGATCATTCATTGATATGACTTATACGTTATTACATGAAAAAGGCGCAACAATGAATTTATATGATATTATTGATGAATTTAGATCTTTAGGTGGTTATGATTACGAGGAAATTGAAAATCGAGTTGTGCAATTCTATACTGATTTAAATACTGATGGACGCTTTTTAAATGTTGGTGAAAATGAATGGGGATTACGTGACTGGTACTCAGTAGATGATATCGAAGAAAAGATTGCACCAACAATTCAAAAATTTGATATTTTAGATGATGAAGATGAAGAAGATAAAAATCTTAAATTATTGGGCGAAGACGAAATGGATGACGACGATGATATTCCAGCTCAAACTGACGATCAAGAAACATTAGATGATGATGACAATGAACCAGTAGAAGATGAAATGAATGAAACAGATATTGTTTTAGATGAAGATGAAGAAGATTTAGACGACGAAGAGGAAATTGACGACGAAGAAAAATTTTAATTTAGTGAGGCCTTGAATGGTAAGGCTTTGCTTAAGTTAATAAAATTGACAATTGACTTTTATTAAAAAAATGATAAAATTTTATTCGGGCTCCTTTAATTAGGACACGTGTATAAATGTTATGCGCTCCCCTTACAATGGATGTGAGAGGGAGCGATTTTTTTATTTTAAAAATTATTTCAGCATTAAATGTATAGAGAAGGAAATGAATAAAAGTTTAAATTATAACTATACATTTTGAATGGAATATTTTAATAATCAAGACTTGTTAAAAAGTGTTAAATAAAGAAAGCAACCCTTTATATATGCAGGAGGTCAAAATATGACAAAGTTTATTTTTGTAACAGGTGGCGTAGTTTCATCTCTAGGGAAAGGTATTACAGCTGCTTCTCTAGGAAGATTATTAAAAGACAGAGGATTAAAAGTTACAATACAAAAGTTTGATCCATACTTAAATGTTGACCCAGGTACGATGAGTCCTTATCAACACGGTGAAGTTTTTGTAACGGACGATGGTGCAGAGACCGATTTAGATTTAGGACATTATGAACGCTTTATTGATATTAATCTTAATAAGTATTCTAATGTAACAGCTGGGAAAGTATATTCACATGTTTTGAAAAAAGAACGTCGTGGGGACTACTTGGGTGGTACAGTTCAAGTCATTCCACACATTACAAATGAAATTAAAGAACGTTTATTACTGGCTGGTGAAAGTACTAATGCAGATGTAGTAATAACAGAAATAGGCGGAACAACAGGTGATATCGAGTCTTTACCGTTTATTGAGGCTATACGACAAATTCGCAGTGATTTAGGTAGAGATAATGTGATGTATGTTCACTGTACATTATTACCATTTATTAAAGCAGCTGGCGAAATGAAAACAAAACCAACACAACACAGTGTTAAAGAACTTCGTGGATTAGGTATACAACCTGATTTGATTGTCGTTCGTTCTGAATATGAAATGACTCAAGACTTAAAAGATAAAATTGCATTGTTCTGTGATATCAATAAAGAGAGTGTTATTGAGTGTAGAGATGCGTCATCGCTATATGAAATTCCACTGCAACTTAGCGCACAGAATATGGATGATATCGTTATTCGACGTTTGGGCTTAGATGCTAAATATGATACGCAATTAGATGAATGGCAATATCTATTAGATACTGTTAATCACTTAGATGGAACGATCACTATTGGCTTAGTTGGAAAATATGTTAGCTTACAAGATGCCTATTTATCAGTTGTTGAAGCTTTAAAACATGCAGGTTATCCATTGAAAAAAGATGTCGTAGTAAAATGGATTGATTCTAGTGTGGTTACAGATGAAAATGTTGCGAGTTATCTGAGTGATGTGGATGGTATCCTAGTCCCGGGTGGTTTCGGATTCCGAGCGAGTGAAGGAAAAATCGCTGCAATTAAATATGCACGAGAAAATAACGTACCATATTTTGGAATATGTTTAGGTATGCAATTAGCTACGGTTGAATTTGCACGTAATGTGCTAGGATTAGAAGGCGCACATTCTGCAGAATTAGATCCAAATACACCACATCCAATTATTGATTTATTGCCTGAACAAAAAGACATTGAAGATTTAGGCGGTACATTACGCTTAGGCTTATATCCAAGTAAAATTAAAAAAGATACATTAGCATACGATATTTATGGTGTAGATCACGTTGAAGAAAGACATCGACATCGTTATGAATTTAACAATGATTATCGTCAACAAATTGAAGATAAAGGAATGGTCTTTTCTGGTACAAGTCCTGATGGCCGTTTAATTGAAATGGTTGAAATTCCAGCAAATGATTTCTTTATTGCTTGTCAGTTCCATCCAGAATTTTTATCTCGTCCGAATAGACCTCAGCCTATATTTAAGGCGTTTGTTGAGGCAGCTTATAAATATCAAAATAAATAATGTAACAAAGCACATCTAACTGTGATAAGGTTAGATGTGCTTTATTGCTATAACTCTAAATCTCGTGTCATTTCCACCATTTGAGTGTAAATATCATAATAAATATAATTAAATGCCATTGAGTGTGGTTGGACAATTTTATCGTAATCTTCAGTATAGACGATAGGTCTCGGTGTCGATAAGTTAATAAAATGTAGTAAGTGTTCTGGGAAATCGTCTGATTTAGGGCGATTACTAACGAGTACAATATCAATATCGCGCTGAAGTAAAGCTGATATATCTTGAGCAACAGCTTCATTATAAAAAGGTGAAAATAAAAATACTCTATCTGTTGTATCTAAATCATCAAAACTGTTTAATGTTGAGAGTTGACGACTCGATCGCAAACGTTCTTGGCTTTGTAATATAAAGGGCTCAAAAAATGCCAAATCTTCATATCCTTTAATATAGACAAAACCTTCTCCACCAATAGCTTGTACGATACATTGAGCAGCCATTTGAATTTCCATAGCTTGTTTTTCTATGCGATTAAAAATACCAGTTAGCTGTGTATTTAATATTTTAGACATTTAAATCCTCCATTCTATGATAATAGTGTAAAACGATGCAATATAATATTCAATAAGTTAGATACTTTAATAATGACATTGTAGGCTATGATAAATGATAAAAACATATATTCAGAAAACAAAGTATATTCCAATGCATTACTAATATAAATTTGGTATAATAAACAAACAAATCGTGCATATGCACAACAAGGAGGAACTTTCATGCCTTTAGTTTCAATGAAAGAAATGTTAATCGATGCAAAAGAAAATGGTTACGCTGTGGGTCAGTACAACTTAAATAATTTAGAATTTACTCAAGCAATTTTAGAAGCATCTCAAGAAGAAAAAGCACCAGTTATTCTTGGAGTTTCAGAAGGTGCAGCACGCTATATGAGTGGTTTTTACACTGTAGTAAAAATGGTTGAGGGCTTAATACATGATTTAAATATCACGATTCCTGTGGCAATACATTTAGACCATGGTTCAAGCTTTGATAAGTGTAAAGAAGCGATTGATGCTGGTTTCACCTCAGTGATGATTGATGCTTCACACAGTCCGTTTGAAGAAAATATTGAAATCACATCAAAAGTGGTTGAATATGCGCATCAACATGGTGTATCTGTTGAAGCTGAATTAGGAACGGTTGGTGGTCAAGAAGATGATGTTGTTGGCGGCATAATCTATGCTGATCCTAAAGAATGTCAAGAGCTTGTTGAAAAAACTGGAATAGATGCTTTAGCACCTGCCTTAGGTTCTGTTCATGGACCGTATAAAGGCGAACCTAAATTAGGATTTAAAGAAATGGAAGAAATTGGAGCTTCAACTGGTTTACCATTAGTACTACATGGTGGTACTGGTATCCCTACTAAAGATATTCAAAAAGCAATTCCATATGGAACAGCAAAAATTAATGTTAATACTGAAAACCAAATTGCATCTGCAAAAGCGGTACGCGATGTATTAAATAAAGACCAAGACGTTTATGATCCACGTAAATATCTAGGACCAGCGCGTGAAGCAATTAAAGAAACGGTAAAAGGTAAAATTAGAGAATTTGGTACTTCTAATCGTGCGAAATAAGTGCAACATAAAAAAGTCATTGAGCCTACGGGTTTAATGGCTTATTTTTTATGCTATAATAAATGAAGAATTTTACTAAACGATAATTAAACTTATTACATTATAAAAAATTGGGGAGCTGGCGATATTATATATTAGCTGGACTACTAAATGTAATAAAAACAAAGCAGCGAAGTACAATATTTATAATGTTAAATATTGTATTTTGTTGAATGGATTATGTACAATTTTATTAAATATCTAGAGAAACAAAGGAGATTAATCATATGACTCAAGAGGTAATCAAAATTCGCGGTGGTCAAACGCTTAAAGGAGAAGTCAATATTAGTGGTGCAAAAAATAGTGCGGTTGCTATCATACCAGCTACTTTACTTGCACAAGGTAAAGTGCAATTAGACGGATTACCACAAATCTCTGATGTAGAAACGCTAGTAAGCTTATTAGAGGATTTAAATATTAAAACACAACTTAATGACACAGTTTTAGAAGTTGATACTACAGAAATTAAAAATGCACCATTGCCAAATAATAAAGTTGAATCATTGCGAGCTTCTTATTATATGATGGGGGCGATGTTAGGTCGCTTTAAAAAATGTGTGATTGGCTTGCCTGGTGGCTGTCCGCTTGGACCCCGACCGATTGATCAACACATCAAAGGTTTTAAAGCATTAGGCGCAGAAATTGATGAATCAAGTGATACTTCTATGAAAATAGAAGCAAAGGAACTTATAGGAACTACTATCTTTTTAGATATGGTAAGTGTTGGTGCGACAATCAATATTATGCTTGCTGCTGTACATGCTAAAGGCCAAACGATTATTGAAAATGCAGCTAAGGAGCCAGAAGTAGTAGATGTAGCTAATTTTTTAATGAGCATGGGTGCTAACATCAAAGGTGCTGGTACAAGTACATTAAAAATTAAAGGCGTTGATGCATTACATGGTTCTGAATATCAGGTGATACCCGATAGAATCGAAGCGGGAACTTATATGTGTATGGCGGCTGCTTGTGGACAAGAAGTAAAGATAAATAACATCGTACCTAAACACGTTGAAGCTTTAATGGTTAAACTACAAGAATTAGGTGTTGATATTACAGTAGAAGATGAATATGCAATCATAAAAGGTAAAGCAAAATATAAAAATGTAGATATTAAAACATTGGTTTATCCAGGGTTTGCTACAGATCTTCAACAACCGATTACACCATTATTATTTAAAGCAAGTGGGCCTTCTTTTGTCACAGAAACAATCTATCCAGCTCGTTTCAAACATGTAGAGGAATTACAACATATGGGTGCTAATATTGAAGCAGATGAAGTAACCGGTACAGCCACAATTAAACCTTCAACGCTTCATGGTACAGAAGTCTATGCAAGTGATTTACGCGCAGGTGCTTGTCTAATTATTGCAGGATTGATTGCTGAAGGAGTAACGACCATTTATAATGTTAAACATATCTACCGAGGATACACAGATATAGTAGAGCATTTAGAACAGCTAGGCGCAGATATTTGGACGGAGAAAGTCGATTAGTGGTATACTATTTATATCGAAGTTGTACAATTCATTGGATAATTATTAATGAGCAAACGTATGGGAAATAAATTGAAAATGCAAGTTTAGTAAGTATCAACATAGAAGCAGATAGAATTGAGGTGAGCATATTGGAAATTTGTCCTTATTTAGAAGAAACCTTTAAAATTGTAGGAAGAAGTTGGAACGGTTTAATTATTAATTATTTATCGAGATGCGAACAACATTCTGCACATTTTTCAGATATGAAACGAGATTTAAAAACGATAACGCCAAGAGCATTAAGTATTAAACTTACAGATTTAGCCGAATGGGGACTCGTTGAAAAGAAAATTATTTCAACAAGCCCAGTGTCAATTATTTATGAACTAACCAACAAAGGTCAAGCTTTAGCGGAAGCACTAGTGCCTATAGAAAAATGGGCGCAATCATATATTGAATTAGAAGAACCACAACAGAATTAATTTTAAATACAGCGCTCCTTTCAAAGCAGATGATAAATCATATAGCTATGAAGGGAGTACTTTTTGTATCTTAGCAGGTTATGTTAATGGAGGTCATTGAGTGCTAATTAATATTTATGAGTTGCTTTCACTTTTTAATGATTAACTATTTAATATAATCGTTCTCGCATGAGCAATAAGATGTTTGAAATTAGCGGACAATGGTTATTAAAGTACTATGACTTAAATTACTAAGGAGTGAATATGCAATGAGAAATTTCACTAAACAATATATAAACGGTGAATGGGTTGAAAGTGCGAGCAATGAAACAATAGACGTTATTAATCCAGCCACTGAAGAAGTAATCGGTAAAATAGCAAAAGGAAACAATGAAGATGTTAATAAAGCTGTCCAAGCTGCAGATGATGTTTATTTATCATTTAGACATAGTAGCGTGGATGAAAGAAAAGCATTGTTAGATAAAATTGTTGCTGAATATAAGAATAGAAAAGACGATATCGTTGATGCCATTACAGATGAACTAGGTTCACCTATTACAGTATCAGAAAATGTACATTATCAAATGGGACTTAATCATTTCCAAGCTGCACGAGATGCTTTAGATACTTTCCAATTTGAAGAACAACGTGGTGATGATTTAGTTGTTAAAGAGGCAATTGGTGTTGCTGGTTTAGTTACACCTTGGAATTTCCCAACAAATCAAACATCACTTAAATTAGCGGCAGCGTTTGCAGCAGGTAGTCCTGTCGTGTTAAAACCGTCTGAAGAGACACCTTTTGCGGCAATTATTTTAGCTGAAATTTTCGATAAAGTAGGCGTTCCTAAAGGTGTATTTAACTTGGTAAATGGCGACGGTGAAGGCGTTGGTACACCATTAAGTGAACATCCAAAAGTAAGAATGATGTCTTTCACTGGTTCTGGTCCAACAGGTGCCAAAATAATGGAAAAAGCTGCGCATGATTTTAAAAAAGTGTCACTTGAATTGGGAGGTAAATCACCTTATATCGTCCTTGATGATGTTGATATTAAAGAAGCTGCAAAAGCAACAAAAGGTAAAGTTGTTAATAATACAGGACAAGTGTGTACAGCTGGAACAAGAATATTAGTTCCTAATAGTATTAAAGAAGAATTTTTAACGGCTTTAAAAGAAGAGTTCAGTCAAGTAGTGGTAGGAGATCCTCGTAATGAGGACACTGAAGTTGGTCCAATAGTAAGCAAAAAGCAATTTGATACGGTACAATCCTATATTGATAAAGGCATTGCTGAAGGCGCAGAATTGTTTTACGGAGGCCCTGGCAAACCTGAAGGCTTGGATGTTGGCTATTTTGTTCGTCCAACAGTATTTGTCAATGTTGATAATCAAATGACAATTGCACAAGAAGAAATATTCGGTCCGGTTGCCTCTGTGATCACGTATAATGATCTAGATGAAGCTATTCGTATAGCAAATGATACAAAATACGGTCTGGCTGGTTATGTGATTGGGCAAGATAAAGACACATTAATTAAAGTAGCTCGTAGCATTGAAGCTGGCACGGTAGAAATTAATGAAGCAGGCAGAAAACCAGATTTACCATTTGGCGGTTATAAACAATCAGGAATTGGACGCGAATGGGGCGATTATGGTATTGATGAATTCTTAGAAATCAAGTCTATAGCTGGATATTATAAATAATTTAAATTTTAATTTAAAAATAAAAAGAAACAGTGCAATGAACGTTTAATGTTCATTGTGCTGTTTTATTTTGTCTATAGTTAATAAAATCATTTTGTAATTAAAATGAAAATTTGCTATATTTAATCTAGTGTTTAACGTCATTTTGTTTTTGGCGTTTATAAAAATATAATGAAATGGGTGCAATCTATGCCTGAAAGATTAAGAACATCACCGCAATATGAGTCATTTCATGAACTCTATAAAAATTATACAACGAAAGATTTAACGCAAAAAGCAAAAGATTTAAAGTTATCTAATTACAGTAAATTAAATAAAAAAGAATTAGTATTAGCCATTATGGAAGCCCAGATGGAAAAAGATGGAAATTATTACATGGAGGGTATTTTAGATGATATCCAGCCAGATGGTTATGGTTTTTTAAGAACAGTCAACTATTCAAAAGGGGAAAAAGATATTTACATATCTGCGAGCCAAATTCGTCGCTTTGAAATTAAACGTGGCGACAAGGTGACTGGGAAAGTTAGAAAGCCAAAAGATAATGAAAAGTATTATGGTCTATTACAAGTAGATTTCGTCAATGATCAGAACGCCGAAGAAGTAAAAAAACGTCCTCACTTCCAAGCTTTAACTCCACTTTATCCGGAAGAACGTATCATTTTAGAAACTGATTCTCACAACTATTCAACAAGAATTATGGATTTAGTTACACCAATTGGCCTTGGTCAACGTGGACTTATTGTTGCACCACCCAAAGCTGGTAAAACATCGTTATTAAAAGAAATAGCTAATGCAATTAGTGTGAATAAACCTGAAGCAAAATTATTTATTTTACTTGTAGGTGAACGTCCTGAAGAAGTCACTGACATTGAACGATCAGTGGAATCTGCTGAAGTAGTAAACTCGACGTTTGACGAGCCTCCAGAACACCATACTAAAGTTGCTGAACTTTTATTAGAACGTGCTAAGCGTTTAGTTGAGATAGGGGAAGATGTTATCATTCTCATGGATTCCATTACACGTCTAGCAAGAGCATACAACTTAGTCATACCTCCTAGTGGCCGTACTTTATCTGGTGGATTAGACCCAGCTTCGTTGCATAAGCCAAAAGCTTTCTTTGGCGCTGCACGTAATATAGAAGCTGGTGGCAGTTTAACCATTTTAGCGACAGCTCTAGTAGATACGGGATCACGAATGGACGATATGATTTACGAAGAGTTTAAAGGTACTGGTAATATGGAACTTCACTTAGACAGAAAATTAGCAGAACGTCGTGTATTCCCTGCTATTGATATTGGACGAAGCTCAACACGTAAAGAAGAATTGCTTATTAGTAAATCAGAGTTGGATTCATTATGGCAATTGCGCAATATGTTTACAGATTCAACTGATTTTACTGAGCGATTTATTCGTAAGTTAAAACGTTCTAAATCAAACAAAGAATTTTTTGAGCAATTACAGCAAGCTGCAAAAGAAAGTACTAAAACAGGAAAACCAATTATTTAATAATCTGCTTTAAAGGGTTGCGTTTTAGTATCAAAGCTATTATACTTATCAAGTATTGGGTAAAAACTCACAAATAACTCTGTTCCAGATGGTTCAGGGCAAAGGAGCTGAAAATAATGAAACAAGGAATTCATCCTGAATATCACAAAGTTATCTTTTTAGATACTACTACAGACTTCAAATTTTTAAGTGGTTCTACTAAGACTTCATCAGAAACAATGAAATGGGAAGATGGAAATGAATACCCAGTTATTCGTTTAGACATTTCTTCTGATTCACATCCTTTCTACACAGGACGTCAAAAATTCGCTGCTGCGGATGGTCGTGTGGAACGATTCAACAAAAAGTTTGGTCTCAAATCAAACAACAACTAATAGTGAATATCAACTGTCTGCGTAATCTATCTATAAAGAGATGCAGACAGTTTTTTGTATTTTTACATATCTAAGTACGATATTGTAATCGTGCTAAAGTTTATATAATTGAATAAATTTAATTAAATTCTGAATAACTTGTAGTAGTAAAATATGATATAATTAAGCGATTATGTTTTTAAAAAAGGGTGGAACTAACATGTATGAGACATATCACTCTGGGTGGATTGAGTGTATAACTGGTAGCATGTTTAGCGGTAAATCAGAAGAGCTGATTCGTCGACTTCGTAGAGGAATTTATGCTAAACAAAAAGTAGTTGTGTTCAAACCAGCAATCGATAATCGCTACCATAAAGAAAAAGTGGTATCACATAATGGTAATGCTATTGAAGCAATTAATATTGTAGCTGCCAAAGAAATATTATCACAAGATTTAACGAATGTTGATGTGATAGGTATCGATGAAGTACAGTTTTTTGATGATCAAATTGTTGATATAGCTGAGCAACTAGCTGAAAATGGACATAGAGTTATTGTTGCAGGGTTAGACATGGATTTTAAAGGTGAACCATTTGAGCCAATGCCAAAACTATTAGCGGTCAGCGAGCAAGTTACGAAATTACAAGCTGTTTGTGCAGTTTGTGGTTCGCCATCAAGCCGAACTCAGCGATTGATAAATGGACAACCGGCTAAAATAGATGACCCTATTATACTAGTTGGGGCTAATGAAAGTTATGAACCAAGATGTAGAGCGCATCATATTATAGCACCAAGTGATGATGAGAAGGAGGAATTGTAGTGTTTGATCAACTAGATATTGTTGAGGAACGATATGAACAATTAAATGAGATGTTAAGTGATCCAGACGTTGTAAATAACGCGGATAAATTAAGAAAGTATTCTAAGGAGCAGGCCGAGTTACAAAAAACAGTTGATGTTTATCGAGAATACAAAAATAAAAAAGAAGAATTATCAGATATAGAAGATATGTTATCTGAAACGGATGATAAAGAAGAAATTGAAATGTTAAAAGAAGAGAGCTCTAATTTGAAAGATGCCTTGCCTTTACTTGAAGAAAAATTAAAATTCTTGTTAATCCCTAAAGATCCAAATGATGACAAAGATGTAATCGTTGAAATACGTGCGGCAGCCGGTGGAGATGAAGCGGCAATTTTTGCTGGCGATTTAATGAGAATGTATACGAAATATGCAGAAGCAAACGGATTTAGAACAGAAGTAGTTGAAGCAACAGAGAGTGATCATGGTGGTTACAAAGAGGTCAGCTTCCAAGTATCAGGTGCCGGAGCATATAGCAAACTTAAATTTGAAAATGGCGCACATCGTGTTCAACGTGTTCCTGAAACAGAGTCAGGTGGTAGAATTCATACGTCTACAGCAACAGTTGCAGTATTACCTGAAGTAGAAGATGTAGAAATTGAAATTCGCAATGAAGATTTGAAAATTGATACGTATCGTTCCAGTGGTGCAGGGGGGCAACACGTTAATACGACAGATTCAGCAGTAAGAATCACACATATTCCTACAGGTGTCATTGCCACATCATCAGAAAAATCTCAAATTCAAAATAGGGAAAAAGCACTTAAAGTATTAAAAGCTCGTTTGTATGATATGAAGTTACAAGAAGAGCAACAAAAATATGCAGCACAGCGTAAATCAGCTGTCGGAACAGGAGACCGTTCAGAGCGTGTTAGAACCTACAACTATCCACAAAGTAGGGTCACTGATCATAGAATTGGATTGACACTTCAAAAACTAGATCAAATTATGGAAGGTAAATTAGATGAAATTATAGATGCTTTAACGCTTTCTGAACAAACTGAAAAGCTGAAAGAACTTAACAATGGTGAACTTTAAAGATAAGTTAACAGAAACAATCCAATCAACCTCACAAAAAGGGTTTGAACAGTCACGTGCAGAATGGTTAATGCTAGATTTGTTTCATTGGACGAGAACAGATTATTTAATGCATATGTATGATGAAATGACTATTGCACAAGAAACCAAATTCAATTTGGCTGTGCAACGTATGCTATTAGGTGAACCAATACAGTACATAGTTGGTTTTCAGTCGTTTTATGGTTATCCGTTTAAGGTTAATGAAAACTGTTTGATTCCTAGACCGGAGACTGAGGAGGTAATGCTCCATTTTCTTAATGGTTGTCATTCTCAAGGAAGCATAGTTGATGTGGGAACTGGAAGTGGTGCAATCGCTATTACGATCAAAAAGCTCAATCCGCAATTGAAAGTCATTGCCACTGATTTATATAAAGAGACCTTGACTATTGCACAAGAAAACGCAAGTTATTTAGACGCTGATATTATCTTTATGCAAGGTGACGTGTTAAAGCCACTGATTCAAAAGAATATAAAAGTTGATGGCTTAATCTCTAATCCACCATACATTAGTGAAAAAGAAACATGTCAAATGACAAATACAGTTTTAAAATACGAACCGCATCATGCACTATTTGCAGAAAATAACGGTTTTGCAATCTACGAAGCGATTTTAGATGACTTACCAAAAGTATTAAATGAAGATGCGTTTGTAACCTTTGAAATTGGTTATCAGCAAGGTCTTCAATTAAAACAACTTGTATTACAACGTTATCCAAAGTTAGACGTTAAGGTAACGAAAGACATAAATAGTTTAGATCGAATTGTCTCATTTAAGTGGATATAGGTGAAAGACTAACAGTACCGAGGAATGTTTGATAAACTTAGTTAAAACCTTTTTATTATAATTAATGATAAAGGATTTGATAGAACGATGAAGACACAAATTTGGGATATGCGTCAATATAGTCATCATAGCGAGGATTATCCATACTTAGATGAAATCAAGCATGTATATGAACAAGGTGGGTTAATCGCGCTTCCAACTGAGACAGTCTATGGGTTAGGTGCTAATGCAAAGGATCAAGAGGCAGTAACAAAGATTTATGAGGCAAAGGGTAGACCTAGTGATAATCCATTAATTGTTCATATCTATGACCAGCAACAATTAACGCCTTTTATTGAAACAATAACCGATAAAGTACAAATACTAATGAATTATTTTTGGCCTGGTCCTATCTCATTTATTTTACCTTTAAAAAGAGGCTATTTATGTGAAAAAGTCACTGGTGGTTTAGATTCAATTGCAGTTAGAATGCCAAGTCATCCAATTGGGAGAGCTATTTTGAAATATGTTGATTTACCTATAGCTGCGCCGAGCGCGAATACGAGTGGGAAACCATCTCCAACAACATTTGACCATGTTTACCATGATTTAAATGGAAAAATCGACGGTATTATTAATGGCGATCAAAGTGAAGAAGGATTAGAAAGTACAGTTTTAGACTGCACTACATATCCGTTTAAAATAGCAAGACCTGGGGCGATTACGCAGTCTATGATTAACGCAATTTTGCCTGATGCAGTTGTTGACAGTAATTATAATGATATGGTTCGACCCATTGCACCAGGCATGAAGTATAAACATTATGCACCTGACACACCAGTGACGATTGTAAAAATGAAGGGTAAACATATACCAGAAATCATGGATAAGGAACATGCTGCATTCATTTTTCCTGAAGTCTATCGCCAACAAATACCTTCTGAAAGCCTATTTATACCTTTGTGCAAAGATGACCAGGATATTAAAACAGCTAATCATAATTTATATAAAATTTTACATGACTTAGATAACATGGATCATGTTCACAAGGCCTATATTTATGGTTTTGATATTAATGATGACACGCAAGCTATTATGAATCGTATGCTAAAAGCCGCTGCGAATAGAATGATAGGTGAGTGAGAGTAATGAGAATTATTTTTGTCTGTACAGGTAATACATGTCGAAGTCCAATGGCGGAGAGCATAGCGAAGCATCTTTTACCAGAGCATCAGATAGAATCTAGAGGTTTGTTTGCTGTGCCACAACAAACAATTTCTAAACATGCCCAAACAATACTTGAAAAACATCATTTGGAATTGCCTACAAATGCGCAGCCTTTTACTAAAGATGATTTAACTGCAGACCTTATATTAACTATGACACAGGAACATCTTGGATTATTAATCCAATCGTTTGGCTCGTATCCTCAAATGGATACATTATCTCATTTTGTACAAGAAACAGGAGATATCAAGGATCCATATGGTTTAGCGTTAGATGTTTATGAAGAAACATACCAACAATTAGCGCGTAAAATTAACAAGATAGTTAAGGATAAGCTTGTGTAAAAATCTTTTACAATTAGTATATGTTGGTAAAGAAATAAGTTATAATAAAGGAGTATAGCAAATTGCTATGTTCCTTTTTATTTTATGCAAAAGGTGGGTGTTTTTAAAATGCAAGAGTTAACAACATTATTAAGCGAATTAAAATCCCAATCCTTTTTCAAAAAGGGGGAAATCGTTGTTATTGGTTGTTCAACATCGGAAGTGTTAGGTGAGAAAATAGGTTCAGTTGGCTCAATGGAAGTAGCGCAAGAAATATTTACTCAATTGCAGCAAGTTCAAGAAGAAACGGGTGTATCATTTGCCTTTCAAGGCTGTGAACACATCAATAGAGCTATTACCATTGAACGCAAAAATTTCAATCCACTTACAATGGAAGAAGTGACAGTGGTGCCGGATGTCCATGCTGGAGGTAGCCTTGCAACATATGCCTATCGTCACATGCAAGATCCTATCGTTGTTGAACACATTACAGTGCCTAAGGGTATTGATATTGGTCAAACACTTATTGGTATGCATGTGAAACATGTGTGTGTGCCAGTGCGTACAACTGTTGACAAAATTGGTGAAGCAGTTGTAACGATTGCAACTTCACGTCCTAAAAAGATTGGTGGAGAAAGAGCGAAATATGAATAGTTGATGAAAGAAGGGTAGTGCTATGTCTTATATCGAAAAGCAAGATAAAGCCATTTTTGATGCCATACAAAGTGAATATAATCGTCAAAATAATAACATTGAATTAATTGCCTCTGAAAATTTTGTTTCAGAAGCTGTTATGGAAGCTCAAGGTTCAGTGTTGACGAACAAGTATGCTGAAGGTTATCCAGGGCGACGTTATTATGGTGGTTGTGAATATGTGGATGTAACTGAAACGATAGCAATTGAACGTGCTAAAGCATTGTTTGGAGCCGAACATGTTAATGTACAGCCGCATTCAGGTTCACAAGCCAATATGGCAGTATATCTTGTAGCTTTAAACATGGGAGATACAGTTTTAGGAATGAATTTGAGTCACGGTGGTCACTTAACACATGGGGCTCCCGTCAATTTTAGTGGTCAATTTTACAATTTTGTTGAATATGGTGTGAATGAGGAAACAGAATTGCTTGATTATGAAGCGATTCGACAACTCGCAGTGCAACATCAACCCAAATTAATCGTTGCCGGTACATCAGCTTATTCAAGAACAATTGATTTTAAAAAGTTCAAAGAAATTGCTGATGAAGTTGGTGCAAAATTAATGGTTGATATGGCACATATTGCAGGTCTGGTAGCTGTTGGTTTGCATCCCAATCCTGTACCATATGCAGATTTTGTAACAACAACTACTCATAAAACATTAAGAGGACCTCGTGGTGGCTTAATATTGTGTAAGGAAGAATATAAAAAAGACATAGACAAAGTAATCTTTCCTGGTATTCAAGGTGGCCCATTACAACATGTCATTGCGGCAAAAGCCGTAGCGTTTGGTGAAGCATTGAATCAGAATTTTAAAGCATATCAACAACAAGTGATTGATAACGCGAGTGTTTTGGCAGAAACATTACAACAAGAAGGTTTTAGAATTGTGTCAGGAGGCACGGATAATCATTTAGTTGCAGTAGATGTTAAGGGCTCGGTCAACATTACTGGTAAGGAAGCCGAATCATTACTCGATTCCGTTGGTATCACTTGTAATAAAAACACAATCCCATTTGATCAAGAGAAAGCGTTTGTAACAAGTGGAATCAGATTAGGTACACCAGCAGTGACGACTCGAGGATTTGATACCGATGCAATCAAAGAAGTTGCACTAATCATAAGTCTTGTACTAAAAAATCCCAATGATGCAGAGAAAATAAAAGAAGCAACAAAACGTGTGAGTGCATTAACTGCTAAACACCCGTTGTACGAATAAGTTTAACTGGAGGAAATGTAAATGAGTAAAGTACACGTATTTGATCATCCATTAATTCAACATAAATTGAGTTATATTCGTGATGTAAATACCGGAACAAAAGAATTTAGAGAGCTTGTGGATGAAGTAGGTATGCTCATGGCGTATGAAGTAACAAGAGACTTAGAGTTACAGGATGTAGAAATAGAAACGCCAGTTACAAAAATGACCGCTAAACGTTTAGCTGGGAAAAAGCTAGCTGTTGTACCTATTTTGCGCGCAGGCCTTGGTATGACGGATGGTGTTTTATCTTTAGTTCCAGCTGCAAGAGTGGGACATATTGGACTATATAGAGATCCACAAACATTAAAAGCAGTAGAATATTTTGTTAAACTGCCACAAGATATCGATGAACGTCAAATAATCGTTGTAGATCCAATGTTAGCTACAGGTGCATCTGCTATTGAAGCAATTACTTCATTGAAAAAACGCGGAGCCAAAAATATTAGATTTATGTGCTTGATTGCTGCGCCAGAAGGTGTAGAAAAAATGAAAGAAGCACACGATGATGTGGATATTTACATTGCAGCTTTAGATGAAAAACTAAATGACAAAGCTTATATTACACCAGGTTTAGGCGATGCTGGAGATAGATTGTTTGGTACAAAATAGTAACTGGTAGTTAGTTATGACTGATGTTAATACGTGTCGTTAGCAAGTGAACTAGTGTTAACTAAAAGGGTTGCCACATGACTTTTAGCAATTATTGACCAAACAGCCTTAGAATTTGCTAAAAAGATGATTAAATGTGTCGGTTTTGTGTCGTAAACGATGTCATTTGTAACATCTCTATGAATAGAATTGACACACAATTGTTTACTATATTATTATTGAGATTGTATGAGTGGAACGGTTTACATGGTTGATATAAGTTGTTTGGAGGCACACTTTAATGTTGCGTTTTAGCTTCATTTTTAAACAATTTATACAATATTATCTTTATTCATTGATAATATTGTATATTTTGTATCTAATATGGTCTTCACCATATATTCTAGGTATGATTCTTGGTTTAATAGGTTCTTTAATAAATACCTTCATCTTTGAAATTTACTTAGCGCGAGCGAAACAACCGGATACAATACATATTTCAACGGGCAGCGTTTGGCGTTATTTAGTTGCACTTGTCGTTTGTGCCTTCTGGTATTTATTTAAGGATGAAATGAATATTCTTGGTGTTGTAGTAGGTCTTATGATTTCTTATGTTTTAATCATACTTCGCCCTCTACTTGTAAGGGAGTAAAATTTAAAAGTGAAAGAGGTGAGATTATGGATCATAAATCACCAAAGGTAAGTTGGGACGTATTCGGTTTCGATATTGTTTTTAACTTGTCTAGCATTTTAATGTTAGTGATTACCGCTGCAATTGTGTTCCTTATAGCTATCATCTGTACGCGTAATCTACAAAAGAGACCTACAGGTAAACAAAATTTTATTGAATGGATTTTTGATTTTGTCAGAGGTATTATAGAAAGTAATTTAGCATGGAAAAAAGGTGGTCAATTCCACTTCTTAGCAGTCACATTGATATTATTCATCTTTGTTGCCAACATGTTAGGATTACCATTCTCTATCGTGACACATGAGCATTACTTGTGGTGGAAATCACCAACAGCAGACGCGACTGTAACACTGACGTTGTCTACCATGATGATTTTACTCACACATTACTATGGTGTTAAGATGCGCGGTGGTAAAGCTTATGTTGGCAATTATTTTAAGCCGTTCTGGCCACTTGTAATTATAAACGTCTTTGAAGAGTTTTCATCTACGTTAACACTTGGTCTTCGTTTGTACGGTAACATTTTTGCTGGGGAGTTACTGTTATCCTTATTAGCAGGACTTGTATTCCAACAACCACATTGGGGTTGGATCATTAGTTTACCTGGCTTAATCATCTGGCAAGGATTCTCAATCTTTGTTGGAACTATCCAAGCATATATTTTCATTATGCTTTCAATGGTTTATATGTCCCATAAAGTATCGGACGCACACTAATAACTAACAAATTTTAGGAGGAATTATTAATATGGGTTTAATCGCAGCAGCAATTGCAATCGGTCTATCAGCACTAGGTGCAGGTATTGGTAACGGACTTATCGTTTCTAGAACAGTTGAAGGTGTAGCACGTCAACCAGAAGCGCGTGGTCAATTGATGAGTATTATGTTTATCGGTATCGGTTTAGTTGAAGCTTTGCCAATCATTGGTGTAGTTATTGCATTCATGACATTATTTAGATAAGAAGCACTAAAGGCGAAGTCTCTTTGACCTTCGCCATTCATTTTATTTGATGACCAAGTGATGATTATTAACGAAAGGAGTGTCATATGCCGTGACTGCTTTAACTCACACATTCGTTTTTGGTGCAGCAATCAAAGATGTGGAATGGGGAACAATTATTGTAACATTAGCTACTTTCGCCATTTTATTAGCACTTTTGAAAAAATTTGCTTGGGGTCCATTAAAAGAAGTAATGGATAAACGTGAGCGAGACATTAATAAAGATATTGATGACGCTGAACAAGCAAAAGAAAATGCTCAAAAACTTGAAGAAGAAAATCAAAAAACATTAAAAGAGACACAAGAAGAAGTACAACGTATTCTTGAAGACGCGAAAGTTCAAGCGCGTAAGCAACAAGAAGAGATTATTCATGAAGCCAACGTACGAGCGAATGGCATGATTGAAACCGCACAAAGCGAAATCAACAGTCAAAAAGAACGTGCATTAGCTGATATCAACAATCAAGTATCTGAACTATCAGTATTAATTGCTTCTAAAGTACTCCAAAAAGAAATCTCAGAACAAGATCAAAAAGCGTTAGTTGATAAGTATATAAAAGAGGCAGGCGATAAATAATGGCAAATGTAGCACAAAAATACGCCAAAGCCCTATTTGATGTATCAGTTGACCAAGATATCTTAGATGATATATTTAATGAATTTAAAACTGTCAGTAATGTGGCTAGCACACAAATTGATGAATTAAAAGCTTTCGATGAAAATCCTACACGCTCTGCAAGGGACAGACATACGTTTGCAGTTAATGTTTTTGGTGAAGTAAATGACTATTTGAAAAATATGATGTTTGTGTTAGCGAATAATCGTCATTTAGCTTTAATAAATGATATTTTTAGTTTATTTCAAAAACTATACAACAAGAAATATAATCAAGATTTTGCAGAAGTAGAATCAGTATATGAACTTGATGAAGAGGAACTTGCTCAAATTGAGAAAGTGATTACACAACAAATGAATTTATCTCACGTTATACTTACTACTAAAATTAATCCGGAATTAATTGGTGGTATACGCGTGAAGGTTGGAACAACTGTTATTGATGGCAGTGTTAAAAATGACCTTCAACAATTAACAACGAAATTTAAAAGATCGAATTAATAAAAGAGGAGTGACATAGATGGCCATTAAAGCTGAAGAAATCAGTGCATTACTTCGCTCACAAATCGAAAATTATGAGTCTGAAGTCTCAGTAACTGATGTTGGTACCGTTCTTCAAATCGGTGACGGTATTGCATTAATTCACGGACTAAACGATGTTATGGCTGGTGAGTTAGTAGAATTCCAAAATGGCGTACTTGGTTTAGCACAAAACCTTGAAGAATCAAATGTAGGGGTTGTAATTTTAGGACCATATACTGATATCACTGAAGGTGATGAGGTTAAACGTACAGGACGTATCATGGAAGTTCCAGTTGGTGACGAATTAATTGGTCGTGTCGTAAATCCATTGGGTCAACCTATTGATGGGCAAGGTCCAGTAAATACGGATAAAACACGTCCAGTAGAACAAAAAGCAACAGGTGTAATGGACCGTAAATCAGTTGATGAACCATTACAAACAGGAATTAAAGCGATTGATGCGCTAGTTCCTATTGGTAAAGGTCAACGTGAATTAATCATTGGTGACCGTCAAACTGGTAAAACGACAATTGCAATAGATACAATCTTGAATCAAAAAGGCCAAGATACTATTTGTATTTACGTAGCTATTGGTCAAAAAGATTCTACAGTGAGAGCGAACGTTGAAAAATTAAGACAAGCTGGTGCTTTAGATTATACAATTATCGTCTCAGCTTCTGCAGCTGAACCAGCACCATTATTATATATTGCACCTTATTCTGGCGTAGCCATGGGTGAAGAGTTTATGTTTAATGGTAAAGACGTCTTAATTGTATATGATGATTTAACAAAACAAGCCGCTGCATATCGTGAATTATCATTATTATTACGTCGTCCGCCAGGTCGTGAAGCTTATCCAGGTGACGTTTTCTATCTACATAGTAGATTATTAGAACGTGCAGCTAAATTAAATGATACATTGGGTGGCGGTTCAATTACGGCTTTACCAATTATCGAAACACAAGCTGGGGATATTTCAGCATATGTACCAACTAACGTAATTTCAATTACAGATGGACAAATCTTTTTACAATCAGATTTATTCTTCTCAGGTGTGCGACCAGCGATTAATGCAGGACAATCCGTATCTCGTGTAGGTGGTTCTGCTCAAATCAAAGCAATGAAGAAAGTTGCCGGAACGTTACGTCTTGATTTAGCTTCATATAGAGAATTAGAATCATTTGCTCAATTTGGTTCTGACTTAGATGAATTTACAGCACGCAAATTAGAACGTGGTAAACGTACGGTAGAAGTATTAAAACAAGACCAAAACAAGCCGCTTCCAGTAGAGAATCAAGTTTTGATTATTTATGCACTTACTAAAGGATATTTAGATGATATTCCTGTTGAAGATATTATTCGTTTTGAAGATGAATTAAATCAATGGGCTAAATCGAATGCGGCTGAATTGTTAAGTGAAATTAGAGAAACAAAATCATTACCTGACGGTGAAAAATTTGAACAAGCGATTAATGAATTCAAGAAAAGTTTCAGTAAATCAGAATAATTAAAGTTAAGTTCGAAAAGGTGGTGAGATAATGGCTTCTCTAAAGGAAATTGATGGTCGAATTAAATCGACTAAGAAAATGAAACAAATTACTAAGGCAATGAACATGGTTTCAAGTTCTAAATTGCGTAGAGCGGAAAAGAATACGAAACAGTTTCAACCTTATATGGAAAAAATGCAAGATGCTATAACTGCGATTGCAGGTGCTAATTCAAATTCAAGTCATCCTATGTTGCGACCTCGCGAAGTACACCGTACAGGCTATCTAGTTATAACTAGTGATAAAGGCTTAGCCGGTGCCTATAGTGCTAACGTACTAAAAAAATTAGTTAACGATATTACTAGCAAGCACGCGGATGCCAGTGAATATTCAATTGTGGCTTTAGGTCAAATAGGTGTAGACTTTCTTAAAACACGGAATTATGACATTGAAGATTCACTTGTAGATGTTCCAGACCAACCTTCTTTTAAATCGATACAATCCATTGCAAAACATGCAATTGATTTGTATACGGAAGGACATATCGACGAACTTAAAATTTATCATAGCCATTATGTCAGTGTTCTTGAGAATAAGCCAACGGTTAAACAAGTTCTACCTTTATCTCAAGAAGATTCTAGTCAAGGCCAAGGTCAAATGTCATCATACGAATTTGAACCTGATAAAGAAGCAATATTAAGCGTTATTTTACCTCAATATGTAGAAAGCTTAATATATGGCACGATATTAGATGCCAAAGCAAGTGAACATGCGGCACGTATGACTGCTATGAAAAATGCATCTGATAATGCTACTGAACTTATTGACGACTTATCATTAGAATATAACAGAGCAAGACAAGCTGAAATCACGCAACAAATTACAGAAATCGTAAGTGGTTCTGCTGCATTAGAATAATTATTTAAAGGAGGAAACAACATGGGAATTGGCCGTGTAACTCAAGTTATGGGTCCTGTAATTGATGTCCGTTTTGAACATAATGAAGTGCCTGAAATAAATAATGCGCTCATTGTTGAAATTCCTAAAAGTGATACAACAATCAGTTTAACACTTGAAGTTGCTTTGCAATTAGGTGACGATGTTGTACGTACTATTGCAATGGATTCAACTGATGGCGTTCAACGTGGTATGGAAGTTCAAAACACAGGTAAAGACATCAGTGTACCTGTTGGAGATGAAACATTAGGAAGAGTATTTAACGTTTTAGGAGAATCTATTGATTTAGAAGAAAAGCTAGATGACTCTGTGCGTAGAGATCCAATTCATAGACTAGCACCTAAATTTGATGAATTATCTACAGAAGTAGAAATTCTTGAAACTGGTATTAAAGTTGTTGATTTATTAGCACCATATATTAAAGGTGGTAAAGTTGGATTGTTTGGTGGTGCCGGAGTAGGTAAAACGGTATTAATTCAAGAATTAATCAACAATATTGCTCAAGAACATGGTGGTATTTCTGTGTTTGCCGGAGTAGGTGAACGTACACGTGAAGGTAATGACTTATATTATGAAATGAGCGATAGTGGCGTAATTAAGAAAACAGCGATGGTATTTGGCCAAATGAATGAACCACCTGGTGCACGTATGAGAGTTGCGTTATCTGCCTTAACAATGGCTGAATATTTCCGTGACGAGCAAGGACAAGATGTATTGCTGTTTATCGATAATATATTCCGTTTTACACAAGCAGGTTCAGAAGTATCTGCATTACTTGGACGTATGCCATCTGCCGTTGGTTATCAACCAACATTGGCTACAGAAATGGGACAATTGCAAGAAAGAATTACATCTACAAATAAAGGTTCTGTAACATCTATTCAAGCTGTATTCGTTCCAGCCGATGACTATACTGACCCAGCACCAGCGACAGCATTTGCTCACTTAGACTCAACGACTAACTTAGAACGTAAATTAACCGAAATGGGTATCTATCCAGCAGTTGATCCACTTGCTTCAACATCAAGAGCATTAGAACCTTCAATCGTTGGTCAAGAGCACTATGATGTAGCACGTCAAGTGCAATCAACGTTACAAAAATATAGAGAATTACAAGATATTATTGCTATTTTAGGTATGGATGAATTATCTGAAGAAGATAAACAAACGGTTGAACGTGCAAGACGTATTCAGTTCTTCTTATCTCAAAACTTCCATGTAGCTGAACAATTTACAGGTCAAAAAGGCTCTTATGTACCAGTTAAAACAACTGTTCAGGATTTTAAAGGCATTCTTGATGGTAAATATGATCATATTCCTGAAGATGCATTCCGTTTAGTTGGAAGTATGGAAGATGTACTTGCAAAAGCTAAAGATATGGGTGTTGAAGTCTAATCAAATTAGGAGGAATGGATAATGAATACATTAAATCTAGATATTGTCACTCCTAATGGTTCAGTCTACAAAAGAGAAGATGTTGAACTTGTTGTGTTACAAACCACAGCAGGTGAAATGGGTATCATGAGTGGACATATTCCGACAGTAGCCGCATTAAAAACAGGCCATATCAAAGTTAGATTTCACAATGGTTCTGAATACTTAGCTGTTAGTGGTGGCTTTGTTGAAGTTAGACAACATAAACTTTCTGTTATTGTACAAACGGCTGAAACAGCTGAAGAAATAGACGTAGAAAGAGCTAAATTGGCTAAGCAACGTGCCCAATCTCATTTGAATGATGAAGATAATAGTGATATTTATCGCGCACAACGCGCACTTGCTAGAGCAGAAAATAGATTACGAGTAGCTAACTTAAAATAAAAAGGTTTGGAAGTACAGAGTAACTGTATTTCCAAACCTTTTTAATTTGTGTTTTAATTTGTTTAATAATGAATAGTATCATTATTAAACAAATTCAGGTACAATGTACTACAGAATAATTATTAGAGAGGTTAACTATGAATTATTTAGGACAATTTGCAGTTGTACATTTGGTTTTACACGTCATCTGCATTTGTGTGGCTTATTGGGCACTTAATGCTTTAAGACTTGAACAATTATTTAAAAAAGGGCATATAAGACAAATTCAAATTTGTATGATATTTTTTGCTGTTTTGTTAGGTACAAGTGTTAGCAATTTTATTATTGATTTAATGCAATATTCAACACAGGTAAAATATTTGTTAAAATAAAGTATTCTTATAATTCTTTATTATAAATTCTGTCATTAAAGTAATGATGACTGTCTTGTAGATAATTGTATTTTTTTTGAAAAAATAGCTATAATTAATGAATGAATAATAAAATATAGGGAAATGAAAGTAAGTATATTGTAGTCTTAAGTGGAGGATATGTATGGATAGAATAGTTATAAAAGGTGGGCATCGCCTATCAGGAGAAGTTCAAGTAGAAGGTGCTAAGAATGCAGTATTACCAGTGCTAACAGCATCATTATTGGCAACAGAAGGTACTAGCAAACTGATTAATGTTCCCAAATTGAGTGATGTTGAAACAATAAATAATGTGTTATCAACACTGAATGCTGATGTTTCATATGATATTGCAGGAAACGCTGTGACTGTTGATGCAACTGCGACATTAAATGAAGAGGCGCCTTATGAATATGTAAGTAAAATGCGTGCAAGTATCTTAGTTATGGGACCTCTGCTAGCGCGTTTAGGTCATGCAATTGTAGCTTTACCAGGTGGTTGTGCTATTGGAAGTAGACCGATTGAGCAACATATTAAAGGTTTTGAAGCCTTAGGTGCCGATATTCATTTGGAAAATGGAAATATTTATGCCAATGCAAAAAATGGCTTGCAAGGAGCTAATATTCATTTAGATTTTCCAAGCGTAGGAGCTACACAAAATATTATAATGGCTGCATCTTTAGCTAATGGCAAATCTGTGATTGAAAATGCAGCTAAAGAACCAGAAATTGTTGATTTAGCGAATTATATAAATGAAATGGGCGGTAGAATTACTGGCGCAGGTACTGATACGATTACAATTCACGGTGTGAATAAATTAACCGGAGTTGTTCATTCTATTATTCCAGACCGCATTGAAGCAGGAACAATGATTATTGCAGGTGCAATAACGCGTGGAGACGTTTATGTAAGAGGTGCTATTAAAGAACATATGACAAGCTTAGTGTACAAACTTGAAGAAATGGGTGTACAACTAGCCTTTGACGAAGAAGGTGTACGTGTAACAGCGCCAGATACATTACAGCCTGTTGATGTGAAAACGTTACCTCATCCAGGTTTTCCTACAGATATGCAATCACAAATGATGGCTTTATTGTTGACAGCTGAGGGCCATAAAGTTATTACAGAAACGGTATTTGAAAATCGTTTTATGCATGTTGCAGAATTTAGAAGAATGAATGCTAATATTACTGTAGAAGGTCGTAACGCTAAAATTGAAGGCAAAAGTGAATTACAAGGTGCACAGGTTAAAGCAACTGATTTAAGAGCTGCAGCAGCACTTATTTTAGCTGGTTTAGTAGCAGATGGTACAACACAAGTTACTGAACTTAAACATTTAGACCGTGGTTATGTGAACTTCCATGGTAAATTAAAAGAACTAGGAGCAGATATACAACGTATAAATGCTTAATAATAGAGCTATAAGTTATTAGGAGGATGCTCAATTATGGAAACAATATTCGATTATAATGACATTAAAAAAATTATTCCCCATAGACAACCCTTTTTATTAATTGATAGAGTAGTTGAATATGAGGAAGGCAAAAGATGTGTAGGATTAAAACAAGTTTCAGGTAATGAACCCTTTTTCCAAGGTCATTTTCCTGATTATGCAGTGATGCCGGGTGTTCTAATAACTGAAGCACTAGCTCAAACAGGTGCAGTTGCTATGTTAAACAGTGAAGCAAACAAAGGCAAAATCGCATTGTTTGCAGGTATAGATAAATGTCGTTTTAAAAAGCAAGTAACACCAGGGGATACTTTAATGTTAGAAGTTGAAATTACCAAAATAAAAGGTCCTATTGGTAAAGGTACAGCAAAAGCGACAGTTGATGGGCAACTTGCATGTAGCTGTGAATTAACATTTGCGATTCAAGACGCAAAATAATATAAAAAGAGTCAGGACAGAATCCATTATGAATTCGTAATATCATCCTGGCAAGGTTGATTAGGGTTGAAAAAGCTTAGAATAAGTATATTTTTAATCCTAGTCACCAATATATAGTTAAGTGCCTAAGACATAATGATTATGTCTTAGGTTTTTTTGTAAAAAGAAAACCATACGCTATGCGTATGGTTCAGAAAAGGTTCTACCATTGTCACAAAAAATGCATCTCTTCGTACTAGAATTAATATTGGTCAGCCAACCAAAATAATCAACACGAGGAGATGCTATTTAATGTTATCCGACACAAACAGTTTAGCACATACAAAATGGAATTGTAAGTATCATATCGTCTTTGCTCCTAAATACAGAAGACAAGTGATATATGGAAAAATAAAAAAAGATATTGGAATGATTTTGCGTCAATTGTGCGAAAGAAAAGGCGTAGAGATAATTGAAGCAGAGGCATGTAAAGATCATATTCACATGATAGTTAGTATACCGCCAAAAATAGGTGTATCATCATTTGTTGGCTATTTAAAAGGAAAAAGTAGTTTAATGATATTTGATAGACATGCCAACTTGAAATATAGATATGGAAATAGAAAGTTTTGGTGCAAAGGATATTATGTAGATACTGTAGGTAGAAACAAAAAAGTAATTGAAAATTATATACGAAACCAATTACAAGAGGATATCGTTGCAGATCAAATCACAATGGAAGAATACCTAGATCCGTTTACAGGAGAAGAAATTAAAAAAAGAAAGAAAAAATAGTAACCCTTTAGGGTTGCTGCAATAGTAGTGCAGTTGGTGGACTTATCAGTGCCCTTTTAGGGCTGGCCAGTATGGAAGGGTTATAGCCGCAGAACAAACCACCCGTGTGAACGGGTGGTTTTGATTATGAATATGGTTAAGATTTATTTAAATTAATTATAAGTTTAACCTCATTAGGATAGACGCCCTTATATCTTTTGTAAAGTTTGCTAAATCGGCTAGGTGAAGTATATCCAACAGTTTTAGCTATATGTCTTATTTCAAGATCAGTGGTTAATAATAATTGCTCTGCTATATTCATTCTTTTTCTTTGGGTAAATTCTGTAATGCTCAAGTGATTTTTTTCTTAAAACTTTCTTTTAACTTTGTTCCACTCATACAAGCGATTTTTTCTAGAAGTGATTGAGGTATGTTGCTAGAATAATGATCACTAATATATCTTTCTACATTTTCAATAAGTTTTTCATCTTCGGCTGAAAGAGACTTATAAATTTTTAAGTCTTCACTAGCCTTAACAGTTATACAAAACCACTCTTTTACCTTTTCTTCAAAAAACTCTTTAGCTTCTTGATTGCCAAGCTTGCAAGTTAAAATTTCTTTAGCAATTTTACTAATTGGATTGACAATTGAATTTTTAGATTGAAAAAAAATACTTTTTAAATCATCTATATTATTTGAGTAAGCATATGGGGGATAGTATTTTTCCAAAAAACTTTTTTTAAATTTTATACCTACAAGAAATAATCTAGAATCCTTATGTATAAGATATCTATTCTTTTTATCGCTAGGATCCATAACAAACATAGAGAAAGGCTCAATAGCTTGATATGGATTAAACCATTCTCCATTTCCGGAAAGTACAAAATTAGAAATAAAAACAACATCATTTTTCATAGAATTAAAATCATCTTCTACAAAATCCTCTAGAATAAAAAGATTATGAATGTCTATTATAAAGTCGCTACTTTCATAATACCAGTAATAGCCATTATATAATTTTGTGTTAGCTATATAATATCTCCCCAGAGGATGAAAATAATTCTCGTCTTTTAATTCCGATGAAACATAATTATTTATTAAACTTTCAAAATTTTCCATACAAACCTCCGATAACACGTTTAGACGTAAAAACTCTATTTATATAGTACAGTGGATAAAAATATTTTACAATATATATGATAATATTTATCAATGAAGAAGTGATTTTTTTATTACAAGCTTATCAAAACATTATTAAGGAGGAAAATATGAAAATTTATAAAAGGCTTTTTTCTTATGCTCCTGAAGGGAAACATAATGGATATATAGCGGTTTTTTTATCAGCTTTATCGGCTTTTTTAACTGTGTATGGATATCTTTTAGTATATAAATTATTAAAAAGTTCTGTAGTTGATGGAAACCAATCTTTGGCAAAAAATTTGTCTATTCAAGCTGTTTTGTACTTGACAGTAGGAGCTTTAGTATATTTAGTGTCGGGCTTTTTTTCTCATAAACTTGGTTTTCGCTTGGAGACCAATTTGAGAAAGAAGGGAATCTATGGACTTACTAATGCAAGTTTTCGCTTTTTTGACTTAAATCCATCTGGATGGATAAGAAAGACAATTGACGACAATGCAGCGAAAACGCATACAGCTGTAGCACACATGATTCCAGATAATTCACAAGCTTTTTTAGTTCCAGTTTTATCTTTAATACTTGCTTTTTTTATTAGTCTTAGGGTGGGAATAATAATTTTACTCTTAAGCCTAGTATGTGCCTTAATTTTAAAAAATATGATGGGTGGAGGAGAATTTATGAAACTCTACCAAGAATCCTTGGAAACATTAAGTGGTGAAACGGTTGAATATGTTAGAGGTATGCAAGTTGTAAAAATATTTGGAGCAAGAGTAGAATCTTTTAAAAATCTTTACAATGCTATTAAAGAATATTCAAAATATGCTCTTAATTATTCAATAAGCTGTAAAAAGCCATATGTACTATATCAATGGATATTTTTTGGAATTATAACTATTTTACTGCTTCCACTTGTTTTTATTTTAAATAAGGTATCAGACCAAAATATGCTTGTAGTAGAACTTTTTATGGTTTTATTTTTAAGTGGAGTAATGATGATTTCCTTTATGAAAATCATGTGGGCAAGTATGAATATTTTTAATGCTAAGTATGCAGTTGACACTTTAGAAGACTTATATAAAAAGATGAACGAAGATAAAATAAATTATGGCAAGGAAAGTGAATTTAAAAATTATAATATAGAGTTTGACAATGTAACATTTGCCTACAATGAAAACAAAGTTTTGGAAAACTTATCCCTTAAATTGAAAGAGGGAAAGGTATATGCCTTAGTGGGACATTCTGGTTCTGGGAAGTCTACAATTGCCAAACTCTTGTCCGGTTTTTATAAAGTAGATGGTGGTAGCATAAAAATAGGGGAAAAGCCATTAGAATCTTATAGTAAAGATGCATTAATAAATACAATTTCCTTTGTCTTTCAAGATAGCAAACTCTTTAAAAAATCAATTTATGAAAATGTAGCACTTGCCAATAGAAAATCAAGTAGAGATGAAGTTATGAAGGCAATGGAACTTGCAGGTTGCAATGTTATATTAAATAAGTTTCCTAAGAGGGAGGACACCATGATTGGCTCAAAGGGAGTTTACTTGTCAGGTGGAGAAAAACAGAGAATTGCCATTGCAAGAGCCATGCTTAAAAAATCTAAAATAGTAATTATGGATGAAGCCAGTGCATCTATTGATCCAGATAATGAGTATGAATTACAAAAGGCATTTAAAAATCTAATAAAGGATAAAACTGTTATTATGATTGCTCATAGGATGAGTAGTATCCGTTCTGTTGATGAGATTTTAGTTTTAGAAAATGGAATGATAATTGAAAGAGGTAGCGACGAAGAACTTATTTCAAAAGATGGGAAATATAAGGATTTAGTTGGACTTTATTCTAACGCAAATGAATGGAGGGTCAAAGATGAAAAAGTATTATAAAAAGCGTTTTTGTTTAACTGATAAAGGAGCAAAAGACCTTACAAAAGCGACTATATCAAGTTTTTGGGTTTACTGTATCAATATGGTGCCTGCCTTTATTTTAATGCTTTTAGCAGATGAACTTATTTTAAAAAATATAAAAAGCACTTATCTTTATTTAGGATCATCTATTATTACTCTTATACTTATGTATATGTTATTAGCAAAAGAATATGACAATCTTTATTCTACAACTTATGAGGAGAGTGCAAATTTAAGAATAGGAATTGCTGAAACACTTTCTAAACTTCCACTTTCTTATTTCTCAAAACATGACTTATCTGACATATCTCAGACAATTATGGCAGATGTGGAAATGGTAGAACACGCTATGAGTCATGCTATACCTAAAGTAGGGGCAATGGTTTTGTTTTTCCCTTTAATAGGAATTATGCTAATGGTAGGCAATATAAAAATGGGGTTTGCAGTAATAGTTCCAACTATTTTAAGCTTTATCTTAATACCTATAGCTAAAAAATCTCAAGTAAAGGCAAACAAGAAATACCACAAAGTGCTTAGAGAAAATTCAGAACAATTTCAGGAAACTATTGAGCTTCAACAAGAAATAAGTAGCTTTAATTTGTCAAATGAGGTGAGGAATTCATTATATAAAAAAATGGAGGACAGTGAAAGAATACACCTAAAAGTTGAACAAGGCACTATTTTTGTACTTGGGATATCCTCTCTATTTGCCTTTGTAAGCATTGCAGTAGTTAGTCTTGTAGGGATGAATCTTATTTTATCTGGAGAAATTGACATCCTATATCTAATAGGTTATTTAATGGCAGCCATAAAGATAAAAGATATTTTTGATCTATCAAAGGAAGGCTTGCTTGAAGTTTTCTTTATAGATCCAAGTGTAGAGAGGATAAGAGAGATTAAAGAAACAAAAATACAAGAGGGAAAAGATGTAGAGTTGAATATGTTTGATATAGTATTTAAAAATGTAGCTTTTTCCTATGAAGATGATAACGAGGTCTTAAAAGATATTAGCTTTACAGCTAAACAAGGTGAGGTTACAGCTCTTGTTGGTGCTTCTGGTTCTGGGAAAACAAGTATACTAAGATTAATTTCAAGATTATATGATTATGATAAAGGAGAGATTTTAATAGATGGAAAAGATATAAAAAATATATCCACAGACTCTTTATTTAAGAAAACTTCTATTGTTTTTCAAGATGTTACCCTATTTAATACATCGATATTAGAAAATATCCGTATAGGTAAAAAAGATGCCAGTGATGAAGAAGTAAAAAGAGCTGCAATTTTTGCAAATTGTATGGATTTTATAGAAAAACTTCCAAAGGGCTTTGATACAGTTATAGGAGAAAACGGAGCAGAACTTTCAGGTGGAGAAAGACAAAGACTTTCCATTGCAAGAGCCTTTTTAAAAGATGCACCAATTCTTATCTTAGATGAAATATCAGCAAGTCTTGATGTGGACAATGAAAAGAAAATTCAAGAGAGTTTAAATAAATTAATAAAAGATAAAACGGTTATTATTATTTCTCACAGATTAAAATCTATTGAAAATGTAGATAAAATTGTAATCCTTGAAAATGGCTATGTAGAAAGTATAGGTGGTCATAAAGAATTATTGGGAAAATCAAAGCTTTATAATGATTTATTAGAAAAAACAAGGTTAGCAGAAGAATTTGTATATTGAGGTAATTGAAAATTATATACGAAATCAATTACAAGAGGATATCGTTGCAGACCAAAATTCAATGAAAGAATACCTAGATCCGTTTACAGGAGAAGAAATTAAAAAAAGAAAGAAAAAATAGTAACCCTTTAGGGTTGCTGGAATAGTAGTGCAGTTGGCTGACTTATCAGTGCCCTTTTAGGACTGGCCAGTATGAAAGGCTTATAGCCGCAGAACAAACCACCCGTTCACACGGGTGGTTTTGATTCTATATTTACAATACTTCATATAATTGGCTCGCTTGCTTAGGAGACAGCTTCAGCCACTCTAGCTTGCTTTGTTTGTTGAAATGCGAAGCGCATTTCTCTTTGTTGTGGTCCCGCCCCAACTTGCTTTGCTTGGTGAATTTCTTTTCGAAATTCTCTCTGTCGGGGTCTCCTCAGCTTGTCTATTTACTCTAGTGTCTCGTCGAAGTTTATATATGTGAATTTATATTAAAATGTCTTTTATAATGTATTATCACGTTCAAATTTTTCATCTTTTAGTTTAGGTTTAGATTGCATCATACGTTTGAATGTTGTTTTTAATGCTTCTCCTGATAAACCATCATCTATTAATTGTTCTAATAAACTTTCTGCATAAACTTGTCTCAAAGTGTATATGTGACACTCTAATACAATTGACATTTTTGTTTCAAAGTTAACAATATGCTTAATTGTAGCATCAAATAATGCTGGATCATTAGCCGGTCTTGTGATAACTACACGAATGTCTAATAAAGTTTGTTCTTCTTGATATTGCTTCATCTGTTCATAATGATCATTTGAAATAACGATTTCTAGCAACCATCCAGTACCGCTATTTTCTTTATTAATGATTACACCATCTTCTAATTCATACTCAGTGATACCACCGTTTTGATTTACTATTTGAAAGCGCACAGCTTTAAATGTCTTCATATCTCATCATCCCTTTTGGCTCTCAATTTTATAAAAAATAATATTTTTAAGTTGTACGTGTTCTAAAATACATTATTTTCTTTAAATATAACAAATTTTAGCGGTAAAACGTAAGTAAAATTAAAATTATACCGTTTTGACTTTAGCATTAGAAATACATAAACTATAACTAATCAAAGGAGGTGACACATGTTAAATAAAATCGTAATCGTTGGACGATTAACTAAAGATGCCCAAATATACGAGAAAGAGGAGGTTAAAATTGCTACATTTTGTGTGGCTACGGAAAGAAATTATAAAGATGATAACAACGAGCAAATCGTAGATTATATTCTATGTAAAGCATATGGTAGGACTGCTACCAACATTGAAAAGTATACCAGTCAGGGATCATTGGTTGGTATTACAGGTCAAATGCGCTCAAGAAAGTATACTAAAGACCAACAAACACATTTTGTTACAGAATTATACGTAGAAACTATTAAATTCATGTCCTCTAAAGGCAAAACACACGAAATCCTCGAAGAACATCCAACTACTAATATTCAACCTTTTTCAGTTGATGAAATGAAACTCTTAAATATCGAATAATTGCTTTTTCAATATTAAAACTCAAATTTTATCCATAAATTATATCCGACTAGTTATTCATACTCCCAATAATCTTCTTTAATATAAATCCTTTCAATTATGCTTAACAGTGATGGGAAATATGGTGAATTGTGCTAAATTTTGCTATATTTTCCTAGCTGTTTATTGAAGAAGTATTAAATAATATACATATATTACAATCATATTCTATATGAGAATATCTGTTAAACTCACACAATAATCTGACAAATTTCAAAATATTACACAGGCAATTGGAATTTATAGATTTTTTAGTCCTGCATCAAAGTATTTTTTACGTATTTGGTATGTATAATTATTTCTTTGTTTTTGTAATGTCTTTGTAAATTTTTACCAGTTATTTTTATTTCACTGTAACCTGCTTATTTTTTATGGATGTTACATTATGAATTGTAAATTTAAATATAAAATGAACTCAAATTTAGGAGGATATATAATTATGAAAAAAACAATTATTGCATCATCTCTAGCAGTAGGCTTAGGTTTAGTAGCAGGAAATGCAGGTCATGATGCAGATGCGAGTGAATTAAATGTCAATACTAAAGCTGAGTTAGCACAATTAGCACAATCAAATGATCAATCATTAAATGAAAAGCCTGTACAATCAGGAGCGTATGATTTTACATTCAATTATGAAGGGACTACTTATCACTTTGCTTCTGATGGTACTTATTTTGAATGGCAATACTATCCATCAAATGGTGCAGCTGATGATACAACAATGAATTCACAAGCTCAACAAGGAACAATGTCATCATCTCAAGGTGCTGCAACTCAACAATCAACATCAGCTCAGCCAGCTCAAACTGAGCAAGCACCTCAAAGCGAATCAACACAACAACCACAAACACAAGCAACATCTCATAGTCAGTCAAGTTCAGCAAGCCAAGCTTCAAGTCATTCATCAGTTAATGTTAACAGTCACTTGAAAGCAATAGCACAACGTGAATCTGGTGGAGATATTCATGCAGTTAATCCATCATCTGGTGCAGCAGGTAAATATCAATTTATGCAGTCAACATGGGATCATGTAGCGCCATCTGAATATAAAGGTGTGTCACCAGCTAATGCTCCAGAACATGTTCAAGATGCTGCAGCACAAAAATTATATGATACAGAAGGTGCAGGCCACTGGACAACAGCTTAGGGCCCAACCTAAATTAAATTCTGAACTCACTTCATAATCATGAGGTGGGTTCTATTTATATAAAAAGATATATCAGCTATTATTTTGACTGTCTTCAATAATTAAATTTTGTATTTGGAGTTAACACATTTAAAAATGAATATGATGATATGTATCTAGAGGTATGACATGGTTGCTTTACATTTGATTAATGAGTTTGGCTTTGATATGTTAAATGTAATAGGAAACTACTAGGGGAGCCTTTATTGGCTGAGATGACGAAATTAGTCAGACCCTTATAACCTGATTTGGTTAGAACCAACGTAGGAAAGTAGCAACAATAATCTGCCATTATATTGTTTGGGATGAACTACATTTCTACGTTGAAATGTAGTTTTTATTTTTTAAAGACTTATACTGGGAGGCAATACAAGTGAAATTTTCAGATGAAATTAAACAAGCATCACAACCAATTATTGATGAAATTTATCAAGATGGTTTCATACAAGACTTATTAAAGGGAACAATTTCTAAAGAAGCAATCAGACAGTATTTAAGAGCTGACGCATCCTATTTAAAAGAATTTATGAATATATACGCATTACTTATTCCTAAAGTTACTGATATTGAAAGTATTAAATTTCTTGTTGAACAAATTGAGTTTTTAACTGAAGGGGAAGTTGAAGCACATGAAATATTGGCGGATTATATAAACGAGCCGTATGAAGAAATTATTAAAGAAAAGGTTTGGCCGCCAAGTGGAGATCATTATATTAAACATATGTATTATCATGCTTATACGCATGAAAATGCGGCCTATGCAATTGCAGCTATGGCACCTTGTCCATATGTTTATGAAGTGATTGCATTAAGAGCAATAGAAGACCCTGAATTAAACAAAGCTACAAATTTATCTAAATGGTTTGAATTTTATAGCACAGAAATGAGAGAACTTATAAATGTTTTTGATCAGCTGCTAGATCAATTAACAGAAAACAGCTCAGACGTAGAAAAACAACAAATTAAAGAAAGCTTTTTACAAAGTACGATTCATGAGAGACATTTCTTTAATATGGCATATACGAATGAACAATGGAACTTTGGAGGTTAAAAGCATGAATAAACCGAAAATTGCGCTTACAATTGCAGGTACTGATCCCTCAGGTGGTGCTGGCGTTATGGCAGATTTAAAATCATTTCATTCTTGTGGTGTTTATGGTATGGCTGCCATTACAAGCATCGTTGCTCAAAATACGAAAGGTGTTCAACACATTCATAATCTGGAAACATCATGGGTTAAAGAACAATTGGATAGCGTATTTGATGATGAGTTACCTCAAGCAATTAAAACAGGCATGATTGCAACTAAAGACACGATGGAACTAGTACGTGACTACCTTACAAAATATGCAGACATTCCATATGTCATCGATCCAGTGATGTTAGCTAAAAGTGGCGATTCACTTATGGATGATGATACTAAAAGACATTTACAGTCAACATTGTTACCCTTAGCTGATGTTGTTACACCGAATATTCCGGAAGCTGAAGAAATTACAGGTATTAAAATTGATAGTGAAGCGAATATTTATAAGGCAGGTAATATATTCATCAATGATATTGGTAGTAAAGGTGTTGTAATTAAAGGTGGTCATTCCGAAGACCCAAATATTGCTAAAGATTATTTGTTTACAAAAGATGATGTTTATACATTTGAAAATCAACGTTTTAACACTCCGCATACGCATGGTACGGGCTGTACATTTTCTGCTGTTATCGCTGCAGAATTAGCTAAAGGTCGCTCAATTTATGAAGCTGTGAAAAAGGCAAAGAAATTCATATCTTTAAGCATTGAATATACACCTGAAATAGGTCAAGGTAGAGGGCCAGTAAACCATTTTGCATACTTAAAGAAAGTAGGACTAGATGATGAATAATTTAGAAAAATTACGTGAAGATAATCCTTTAATTGTTTGTTATACGAATGATGTTGTGAAAAATTTCACTGCTAATGGATTGTTAAGTATGGGTGCAAGTCCGGCAATGAGTGAAGCACCTGAAGAGGCAGAAGCGTTTTATAAAGTTGCTCAAGCATTGTTAATCAATATTGGTACACTCACAAAAGCGAATGAAGAGGATATTATTAAGATTGGGAAAATTGCCAATAAACAAGGAACGCCAATTGTTTTTGATCCAGTAGCTGTAGGGGCATCAACATATCGCAAAACCTTTTGTGAACGTTTTTTAGCTGAAGTAGAAGTTTCTGTTATTAAGGGAAATGCTTCTGAAGTGTTGACGCTTGTTGATATGAATACAACAATGAAAGGTACAGATGGAGCAAGCAATCTTGACACCATAGCAATTGCTAAAAAAGCATACCAAAAATATCAAACTGCCATTGTGATAACCGGAAAAGACGATATTATTGTTCAAGATAATCAAATCGTTCAATTATCTAATGGCTCACCATTATTAGCCAAAGTGACTGGCGCAGGATGTTTATTAGGAGGCATTATTGCCAGCTTTTTATTCGGCAACATACACCCATCATTACAACAGCTTGAAGAGGCAATAAGTTTCTATAATATCGCCGCTGAACTTGCTGAACAAAGTCCACATTGTCAGGGACCAGGAAGTTTTCAAACAGAATTATTAGATCATATGTACCAAATGACCTATGAATTATATCAACAAAATGTTAGAAGATTAGAGGTATAGAAATGTTTAAAAGTACAGATTTAAAAGTATATTTTATATGCGGCACACAAGATATACCTGAAGGGAAAAGTTTAGAACAGGTAGTAACACAAGCTTTAGAGTCTGGAGTTACAATGTTTCAATTTAGAGAAAAAGGATCAAAAGTATCTCAAGACAAAGAGATAGAACAACTGGCATTAAAATTAAAGGAACTTTGCCATAACTATCAGGTGCCATTTATTGTTAACGACAATGTTGCACTTGCTTTAAAAGTACAAGCTGATGGTATACATGTAGGTCAAGATGACGCCAAAGTTGAAGACTTTTTTGAACAATTTCATGATAAAATTATTGGTTTAAGCGTGAGCAATCTAGATGAGCTGAAACGTTCTGACTTAACACATGTCGACTATATTGGGGTTGGCCCTATATACCAGACACCATCAAAGTCTGATGCTAGTACACCAGTAGGTCCTGAAATGATTCTAACGTTACGAAAAGAAATAGGTGACTTTCCAATCGTGGCTATTGGTGGTGTGACCGAAAATAATGCACAAGCAGTAGTTGATGCAGGTGCGGATGGAATTTCAGTTATATCAGCTATCGCTAGAAGTCAAAATATTGACAGCACTGTTAATAAATTCTTAAGTTATTATAATTAACAAAGAAATTTTTCCACATATTGTTTTCTACTGCAGTATTAGTATGATAAAATAACATCTATGTGAAATAACATAATAGAGGTGGAAAAATGAAGAAAAAAGCACTACTACCTTTGTTTCTAGGGATAATGGTCTTTTTAGCAGGGTGTGACTACTCTAAGCAAGGAAATCGCACAGGTTTCTTCTATAATACATTCGTAGATCCAATGGAAAAGATACTACATTGGTTAGGTTCAGGCATTTTTAATAATGATTATGGTTTAGCTATCATTGTATTAGTTTTAGTTATTCGGATTGTTTTATTACCGTTCATGTTATCAAACTATAAAAATAGTCATATGATGCGTGAAAAAATGAAAGTGGCCAAACCTGAAGTAAGTGAAGTACAAGAAAAAGTTAAACGTGCAAGAACTCAAGAAGAAAAAATGGCAGCTAATCAAGAAATGATGCAGGTTTATAAAAAATATGATATCAATCCAATGGCAAGTATGTTAGGCTGTTTACCAGTTTTAATTCAAATGCCAATCGTCATGGGATTATATTTTGTACTTAGATATCAAATTGGCGGTGGAATTACACACCACCCACATTTTTTATGGTTTAATTTAGTTAAACCAGATATTTGGATTACAGCTATTGCCGGGGTACTATATTTTATTCAATCTTACATTTCAACGAAAACGATGCCAGATGAGCAACGTCAAATGGCATATATGATGATGATTGTGTCACCTATCATGATTATATGGATTTCATATCAATCAGCCGCAGCACTTGGCTTATATTGGTCAGTCAGCGCCGCTTTCTTGATTGTTCAAACATACTTCGCTAACATGTATTATTCAAAACGTGCTAAAGAAGAAGTAGCACCAATGATTAAACAATATGAAAAAGAAAAAAATCAAGGAACAAAAAAAGGTAAAAACACACAAGTAGTCTCAAAAAATAATAAAAAGAAAAAATAAGAATTCATAGAAAAAGAAGTCAGTAAATGAGTTTTGTAAATTCATTTACTGGCTTCTTTATTTACAAAAATACGTATTATCGGTGTGTTTACTTAGGGGGCTAGGACATTAAGTTCTTAAACAATGTAAAAAGACAATTTCTATTAAAATTATTTGATAGAAATTGTCTTTTCCCTTATGTATTAGATAATGTTCAGCTCGTTATCATTTTTGGATGATATGATGTTGCACCACGATGATGATTGAATTCATTATCTGGGATTGTTTCATACATATCGAGAAATATTATTTGTAGGAATAAGA
>NZ_KV809480.1:61231-81920 GCF_001812565.1 Staphylococcus sp. HMSC059F04
TGAAGTTTCCATTGGTAGTGTATAGTGTAAGTTGTCTATTCTGCTCAAACCCAAAATACGTTTATCTCGACTGCATTATTATTGATACCAATCATCAAAAAATTGGTTGATGAACTGTTTCATGAAATCATGGCGTTGTATGGCAATATTACGTGCTGTTTCAGTATGCATTAAATCCTTTAATTTTAGCAATTTATCGTAAAAATGACGTATCGCTGATGGTTCAAAGGTTGTTATTTCATCTGCTGAAGGTATTGATGAAGTTGGTAACTCTGTCCACATCGGTTCATTAAAGTGCCCGGCGAATTGGAATGCTCTAGCGATACCTATAGCACCAATTGCATCAAGTCTGTCAGCATCTCTAACAATTTGTCCTTCTAAAGAAAGGGGAATTTGATTATTTTCTCCGTTGCGATAGCTTAAATGTTTAATAATAAAAATAATTTCATTAATTGTTAATGTATCGAGATCAATAGAGTATAAAAAATTTTCTAGTTTTATTGTTGCAGCATCACTAGTCGTTAGTTTACTATCAACTGTATCATGCAATAGACTAGCTATTTCAACAATATCTATACGTTGACATTGCTCTGCTTTAGCGATTTTTAATGCTAAGGAAGTTACTCTTTCAACATGTGCAATATCATGGCCGCTATAATCATGAGCATGAAAATCCAACATATATTGTCTACATAAATCAAGTTGCGCTTTTAAATTCATTATATACTCCTTCAAATCTCTTCAGATATAATTAAATATATTAGCTCATATAGTACTGATTAAAGCTAAATGTAAGCTACATTCAACAGGCAAGCTTATCATTAAAATGATGTGACTTGTGTCATAATATTGGGGATAATAATTGAGAAATACCCTCTTTAAATTTAATAATTAAGCCACGTTGATTATAAAGTTCTTGTGTCAATTTATAAGAAACTTTCATATCTTCTATAAAGGCTGTTTTCAATTGATGTGCAACATCCACATCGTAAATAAAGGCATTTACTTCAAAGTTAAGTGTGAAGCTTCGATGATCCATATTTGTTGTTCCAACACTAGCAATTTCATCATCGATAACAACAGTTTTGGAATGTAAGAAACCATTGGCATACTGATAAATGTTTACGCCAGCTTCTAATAGAGAGGCGACATTTTTTAATGTAGCCCAATAAACGAATGGATGATCTGGCATACTTGGTATCATTATATTAACTTCAACACCCCCAAGTGCTGCGATTTTAATAGAGTCTAAAAAGGCTTGGTCAGGAATGAAATATGGTGATTGTATATAGATTGATTTTTTCGCAGATGAAATCATTTTTAAATAACCATATTTAATTTGTTCCCAATCTTCATCTGGTCCACTGGAGGCAATTTGAACACCTTTTTGGCCGCCTGAATTTACATCTGGGAAATAACGATCACTGTACTCAATATTGTCACGCGCAGCTTGAGAATTCCAATCAAGTATAAACCTTAATTGTAAGGCGTTTACAGAATCTCCTTCTAAGCGTAGATGTGTATCTCTCCAGTAACCGAATTTTTTATATTTTCCAATATATTCATCGCCAACATTAAAACCACCAACATAACCAATTTTGCCATCTATAACGACAATTTTACGGTGGTTACGGTTATTCATACGCAAGTTAATCAATGGTAATTTAGAAGGGAAGAAGGCTTCAGCTTTGCCACCTTTGTTTCGAAAATGCTTTAAATCTTTCTTTCTAAGCCCACGTGAACCCATATCATCGTATAGCATTTTAATTTCTAATCCTTCATCCAACTTATGTTCGAGAGCTGTCAATATCTTATGACCCAAGTCATCACTTTTAAAAATGTAATATTGAATATGTATATAATCTTTCGCATGATTGATATCATCAATGAGCGAATCGAATTTTGTTTTGCCATCTGTAAATATTTTAATAGTGTTGTCAGTAGTTAGAAAGGCAGCATTATTATACAACAACATACGCACCATATCTTTATATTTAACAATTTGATGATTCCCTTTAGAAAAGTTGTCTGATTCTAAAGCTCTCATCTGTTCACCAACAATCATTTCAAGACCAATTTTGTTGTTTTTATTTAATTTAAATATTTGTTCTCGCTGAATTTGTCGACCTAAAAGTAAATAGAGTATGAAACCTATAATAGGAAGAAATACAAGAACTAATAACCAAGCCCAAATTGATCCGGCGCTGCGTCTTTCCATAAAGATGATTGTAAAGGCAAAGATAAGGTTTAAAATAAAAGCACTAATTAAAAATATGTTTATTAGTAAATTAGAATGTGCCAAAGTTAATGAAAAGAATTCAACCATATAGAACCTCCTAGCCTAACATTTTATGTTTGTCACAATATTAAATGAATAATACAATTGTATCATGTAGTTGATAAATATCATATTGTAATTGTTAAAAGTGGTTGAATTTGCTCATTGTAATATACAATAATTAGTAAGTAATTGAGTAAAGGGGTGTTTACCTTGAACGAACAAGATCATGCACATCATTCTAAAATTGTAAAAGCAAATTTAAAATCTAGATTAAATCGTATAGAAGGACAAGTGCGGGCAATTAATCGCATGGTTGAAGATGATGTTTATTGTGATGATGTGTTAACACAAATAAGAGCAACACGCTCAGCATTAACGAGTGTGGCAACAAAACTATTAGAGCATCATATGAAAAGTTGTATCATGGATAAAATAAACGATGGGCAGGAAGTTGAAGCGATGGAGGAATTGCTAGTTACATTTCAAAAAATGCTAAAAGACTAGGAGGAGAAAATTGTGGAAAAGCGATTAATTTATATTACAAATGTGACTAGTGAAGACGACTTGAAAAACTTACGAACAAGGTTATTAGAGATGATTGGTGTTAATGAAGTAGTGATCAATTTTGATGAACGTGCAGTTAATGTTACTTTTGAAACACCAACTAATTTAAATGCACTTGAAAAAGAAATATATGATGCTGGCTATCATGCTATAGATGATTTATAAAATAATTTCAAATAAATTTTCAATTCATGTAGTAAACGACAGCTAATTAGGGTAGTATGTATGTGAAAGGCCATATAACGAGGTGAAATTATGAAACAAGTCGATAAAATTCAAAACATGGTTAAATACTTAACATCGCTAGGTGTAAATATTAAGAAAACAAAATCTCGTTTAGACATAATGAATACTTTGCCAGCCTCAGCAACAGTCACTCATAAACTAAAGTAACATGTCACTTTTATTCAAAGGTTCGAGTGCGTCTTTAAGTCGATTTACATTGCTATAAAAAAGGAATATTGGATATTATTCCTAGAAAAACAAGCCAGAAAATGAGTTTATACGCTCATTTTCTGGCTTTGAATTTATGATTGTTATTCTGATTTTCACTCAAATGTGAACTCGTGGAATAAACTAAGACAAAAGTAAACATGGTTTCTTCATATTGATAATTAATGTAAGAAAATTAATAGAGAAGAGCTAAGCTATGAACTAAATATTGGCAGTAGCTGACTGGATTGAAAATAAGCTTATAGCAAGCTTTTTTCAATTTTAGTTAACCTTACTGGGGGGCGGGACTACAAATTCATAATGAATTCTGTCCCGCTCCTTTCTATACTTTGTAATTTATATCTGAAACCTCTCTATTTAAGCTTTATTGAAGACTTTGATACGTCATGGTAGTAAATGGATAGAATAACACCGATACCAGCCATTAAACTCCAAAGAGAGCTACCACCATAGCTAATAAAGGGTAGAGGAATACCAGTAATAGGTAATAGCTGTATTGTCATACCAATATTTTGAAGAATGTGAAATACAATCAAAGAGATATAACCTACGATGAAAATTTTACTAAAAGGAGCTTCTACTCTAATTGCTAAACGAATTAAATGAAAAATTAAAAGTAAAAAAACAAATAGTAAAATTACTGCACCTATAAAGCCCATTTCTTCACCTATGACTGAAAAAATAAAATCCGTGTGATTTTCAGGAATATAAACTTCACCATGATTATAGCCTTTACCAAATAGCTGTCCTGAGCCAATAGCTTTTAACGATTCTGTTAAGTGGTAGCCATCTCCACCACTATATGAATAGGGGTCTAACCAGGAATTAATACGACCCATTTGATACATCTTAACACCTAAAGACTTTTCAATTACAGAAGGTGCGTATAAAATGGCTAAAATAATGCTACTTCCAAACACAATGACAGAAATAAACAAAGGTGCTAACAATCTCCATGTAATACCACTAACCAACATCACTCCAGCTATAACAGCACATATAACAAGTGTCGTACCTAAATCATTTTGTAATAAAATGAGCGCCATAGGAATAATTGATACACCTATTATTTTGAAAAATAAAACTAAATCGGATTGTAGTGACTTATTGAATGTAAAACGATTATGTCGTTCTACAATTTTCGCTAATGCTAAAATTAATACAATCTTCATAAATTCTGATGGTTGAATACTTACTGGTCCAAAACTATACCAACTCGATGCCCCGTTAATCACAGGTGTAATAGGCGTTTCGGGTAAAATTAGTAAACCGATAAGCAATACACAAAAAATAAAATATAATAAATATGTATTTTTTTTAATTTTTTTAGGTGAAAAAAGCATGATAATAAGAGCGATGAAGGCACCTAAAATATAATAAATAACTTGTCTTATACTAAAGTTGGCACTATATTGACCGCCACCCATTGCTGAACTAATGAGTGTGACACTAAAAATGGCTAGTATAGTTAAAATACCTATGAGCACCCAGTCTATTCGTTTGAGCCAATGTTTATTAGGCGTTTGACGGGATGAATATTTCATTTGTAACTCCTTAATTTCGTTAGTTTCTAAATTGATTATACAATGATTTTACTGTAGATTAAAACATTTGACTATAGAATATCTATGATAGCAGCTAGTTGCACAACAACGTGTTGTAAATCGTTTTAAAAATGTTACAAAATTTTCGGATAACCTTTATATCATCAAATGCATTCAACTCATGTTTTATGGTAATATTAAGTTTCAGAAAGTAATCTTTAGAGGATCGTTAAGTCGCATATTTTGTGTGAATACTGTATAAACAGTAATGAATTTAAAGGTATTCATTTTATACTTTGACCTGGTATAACGTATTGAATTGCTTAATGTTGAATCAATATTGGAGGAATACATAATGAAAAAAGAAAATATTTGTATTATTTATGGTGGTAAAAGTGCGGAGCACGACGTTTCAAAGCTAACAGCTCAAAATGTATTAAATGCTATTGATAAAGAAAAATATTTAGTGGACATTATTTATATCACAAATGATGGTTTATGGAAAAAGAAAGGTAACATAACAGCAACGATTGAATCTCCAGAAGAACTTACTTTAACAGATGTTGAGCCAGAAGATATTACTTTATTATTAAAACAAAGTAGTGCTGGTGAAGCATATGATGCAGTATTTCCACTATTACATGGACCTAATGGGGAAGACGGTACGATACAAGGTCTGTTTGAAGTATTGGATATTCCATATGTCGGAAATGGCGTGTTAGCTGCTTCAAGCTCAATGGATAAGCTTGTAATGAAACAATTGTTTGAGCATAGAGGGCTACCACAATTACCTTATATTAGTTTTTTACGCAGTGAATATGAAAAGTATCAAGGAAATATCATTAAATTGGTAAAAGACAAATTAGAGTATCCTGTTTTTGTTAAACCGGCGAATTTGGGATCAAGTGTAGGTATTAGTAAATGTAACGATGAACAAGAATTAAAAGCTGGCATTGCCGAAGCATTTCAATTTGATCGCAAATTAGTAATTGAACAAGGCATAAATGCCCGTGAAGTAGAAGTTGCAGTTTTAGGTAACGATTATCCAGAAACGACTTGGCCTGGAGAAGTAGTTAAAGATGTTGCATTTTATGATTACAAATCCAAATATAAAGATGGGAAAATTAGATTACAAATCCCAGCAGAGTTAGATCAAGAAGTGCAACTTACTTTGAGAAATATGGCACTAGAAGCTTTTAAAGCAACGGACTGTTCAGGTTTAGTACGTGCCGATTTCTTCGTAACTGAAGACAACCAAATTTTCATCAATGAAACGAATGCCATGCCTGGATTTACTGCATTTAGTATGTATCCAAGTTTATGGGAAAATATGGGCTTATCATATTCAGATTTAATTACAAAACTTATAGAATTAGCAAAAGAGCGTTACGAAGATAAAAAGAAAAATAAATATAGCATAGACTAAGAGCGAGGTAAGTCATTATGATAGAAGTAACTTTGCGACAAATTAAATCATGGATCGATTGTGATATAGATGACCAATTTTTAGATGTTAAAATCAAAGGCGTAACGATTGACTCACGTGCGGTTCAACCGCAAATGTTATTTATTCCTTTTAAAGGAGAGCATGTAGATGGGCATCACTTTGTTAAACAAAGTATACAAGATGGTGCTGCAGCTGCATTTTATCAAACAGGTCAAGAAATTGATTCTTCATTAGAAGAGCAACCATTAATTTATGTTTCTGACACTTTGACTGCATTACAACAGCTTGCTAAAGCATATTTGAATTATGTTCAACCTAAAGTGATAGCTGTGACAGGGTCAAATGGCAAAACGACTACTAAAGATATGATAGAGAGCGTATTAAAAACACAGTTTAAAGTGAAAAAAACGCAAGGTAATTATAATAATGAAATTGGTATGCCCTTAACAATTTTAGAATTGGATTATGACACTGATATATCAATTTTAGAAATGGGTATGTCTGGATTTCATGAAATTGAATTATTGTCTAGTATTGCAGAGCCAGATATTGCCGTGATTACGAATATTGGTGAATCGCATATGCAAGATTTGGGTTCAAGAGCGGGTATTGCAAAAGCGAAATCTGAAATTGTTACTGGACTAAAAGATAACGGTATTTTTATTTATGACGGGGACGAGCCACTATTACAGCCACATGTAGCACAAGTAAAGCATGCGAAATTAATCAGTGTGGGCTTGGAACAACATAATACGTATGTTTGTACAATTGATTCCAATCAAAATGATGGTATTGCTTTTAATATTAATAATACAGAACATTATGAATTACCTATTTTAGGCGTTCATAATATGAGGAATGCTGCAATTGCCATTGCAGTTGGACATGAGTTAGGCTTATCATATGAGATGATTCAACACAATATTAAACATGTCCAATTAACTGGCATGCGCATGGAAAGACATGTAACAGAACAGCAAATTACAGTGATTAATGATGCCTATAATGCAAGTCCAACAAGTATGAAAGCGTCTATAGATACGTTAAGTAATATGGAGGGACGAAAAATATTGATTTTGGCCGATTGTCTGGAGTTAGGTGACAACAGTCAACATATGCATGAAGAAATAGGTGAATATTTAAAAAATAAAAATATTGATGAGCTATATACTTTTGGTGAAGAAGCACAATATATTCATCGTTCTGGACAGCCCTATGTATTACTTGCACAACATTTTGAGTCTAAAGAAGCAATTATAGAGCAATTGAAAAAAGAATTAGTTGCTGGCGACAAAGTGTTAGTGAAAGGCTCTAGAGGTAATAAATTAGAGGATATTGTTAACGCAATTATTTAATATAACGTAGTTCAAGACCTAATTGTATTGAAAAATATAATTAGGTCATTTTTTATAAAAAAAGCCTATCCAAGCGCTTTTAGCAATGTATGATTAAATTTTTTCTATCTGATTGCAGAAACCCTTTATTGCTATAAGATAATATAGGTGGTACTATTAAGAAGTTGACGAAACAAATACGAACGTATACGTAAATAGTACGACGAGAAATAAATAGATAAAAGGAGAATTATATTGCAAAATTTTAAAGACTTAGGGATTTCTGAAAAAACAGTTCAAACCCTAGAAAATATGGGGTTTAAAGAACCTACGCCAATTCAAAAAGACAGTATCCCTTATGCATTAGAAGGAAGAGACATCCTCGGACAAGCACAGACAGGTACAGGTAAAACTGGTGCTTTCGGTATTCCTCTAATAGAAAAAGTTGTAAATAAATCAGGAGTACAATCACTGATTTTAGCACCTACACGTGAACTAGCGATGCAAGTAGCAGAACAATTAAGAGAGTTTAGCCGTGGACAAAATGTTCAGGTTGTTACGGTATTTGGAGGTATGCCAATTGACCGTCAAATCAAGGCGCTTAAAAAAGGACCTCAAATTGTTGTAGGAACACCTGGACGAGTTATTGATCATTTAAATCGTAGAACATTGAAAACGAATGGCATTCACACATTGATATTAGATGAAGCTGATGAAATGATGAATATGGGCTTTATCGATGACATGAGATTCATTATGGATAAGATACCGGCAGAGCAAAGACAAACGATGCTATTCTCTGCTACAATGCCAAAAGCGATTCAAGCACTCGTGCAACAATTTATGAAAACACCTCAAATTGTTAAGACTATGAACAATGAAATGTCAGATCCTCAAATTGACGAGTATTATACAATTGTTAAAGAATTAGAAAAATTTGATACTTTTACTAATTTCTTAGACGTTCATCAACCAGAACTTGCCATTGTATTTGGTCGAACAAAGCGCCGTGTTGATGAATTAACAAGTGCTTTATTATCAAAAGGTTATAAAGCAGAAGGATTGCATGGAGACATAACACAAGCCAAACGTCTAGAAGTATTAAAAAAATTCAAAAATGATCAAATTGATATTTTAGTTGCTACAGATGTAGCAGCGCGTGGTTTAGATATTTCAGGGGTAAGTCACGTTTATAACTTTGATATCCCTCAAGATACAGAAAGTTATACACACCGCATTGGTCGTACTGGCCGTGCTGGTAAAGAAGGTATAGCTGTTACCTTTGTCAATCCAATTGAGATGGATTATATTCGTCAAATTGAAGAAGTTAATAGTAGAAGAATGACTGCTTTGAGACCACCGCATCGTAAAGAAGTTTTAAAAGCGCGTGAGGATGACATTAAAGAAAAAGTTCAAAACTGGATGTCAAAAGATAATGAACCAAGATTACAACGTATTTCAAGCGAATTGTTAAAAGAATACGATTCAACAGAATTAGTTGCGTCATTACTTCAAGAATTAGTTGAGGCAAATGATGAAGTAGAAGTTCAATTAACATTCGAAAAACCTTTAGCACGTAAAAATCGCCAAAGCAAGAACGGTGGAAACCACAGAAGAAGTAACAAAAAACGTGGTGGAAAATTTGAAACACGTAATAAACGTACAAAAGGTAATTATAATAAGAAAAAGTCAAATAATTTCGATCGTAAAGATAAATCAAGCAAGAATCGTACAACAAAAGGACGTACATTTGCTGACATGCAAAAATAATATACCTATTGTTGAATCTGGGACATCATCATGTCTTAAACTATGAACTAAATAATGGTAGTAGTTGATTGGATTGAAAATAAGCTTATACCAAGCTTTTTCAATCCTAGTCAACCTTGCTGGGGCGGGACTACGAATTCATTATGAATTCTGTCACGCTCCTTTTTTATATACAAATTTAATGCCTATTATTATTTAAAACCTTAGAGTGTTATATGTTATAACTATAAATCCATTTATGTGCCTCCATTGAAGTATTAAGTAGCCATCAATTACCACTACTTCTATGATATAATGAACGTAAATTTCAGGAAGGAGTTCTTTATGGATTATAGTGACAATGTTTTTAAGCAAAGTCCTAAGCAGGCATTAAAATATTACTGGATAAAGTATAGTCTTTACTTTGTAATTGAATTTATTATTTTGAGTATTTTGACTTATTTTTGGTACACAAATCATTGGTACCATTGGTTGATATATATTGCTGCTATCTATTTAGTACTCATGTTTATCACTTTGATTGCAAGCCCATATATCTTATACCATCATAGATACTATCGTCTTGATGGCAATAATATAGAAATTAAGAAGACATATATTTTAAAGAAACATAAAATGAGCAAGATCGAACGTGTGCAACAAATCGAAGTTAAATCAAATCCGTTGCTGTATAAATTGAAATTAAATAAGTTAGTAATACCAACTGCCGGTCATGAAATTAGTTTTCCTATTGTTTCGGAAGCTGAAGCATTGCGATTACAGGATAAAATCATACAAGGTTTGAGAGGTGTAGATACAGATGTCTAATCCTCAAAAATTACATATTATTTCCTATATTAACTGTATTTATAATGCAATAAAACAAAATATTATTTTATTTGCCATTGTCGTAGGTGTGAATATATGGCAATTTGATTTCTCAGAAATTCGTGATTATATTGGGTTAGGTATAGTGCTGATGTTCTTTATAATATCGTTAGTGTCACAAATTTTAGAAGTATATAGTACAAGATATTGGTTAGAAGATAATCACTTCATTGTCACACATGGGGTTTTTAACAAAAATAGAAAAGAATTAAATGTCCGAAAAATCCAGTCGTTTGAAACCACTCAAGGTGTTATCGATCAACTTGTTAATGGTGTCAAATTGCAAATAAAAACGCCAAGCGATGGCGTGGAATTAGAAACAATTACGAAATCACAAAGCCAAATGATTGAACAATCAATTCGAGATAAACAACTCGAATTACTGCAAAAAGGTGACTTACAACTTGAAAATAAGAAACATGATTTACAAGATACACAATCACTTGACAATGAACAAACAGATAATCAAAACATTATATTTAAAATGTCCTTTAAGACTTTATTATTAATGGCTTTAACAAGTGGAGCTGTTGGTGTGACATTTGCAGCACTCAGTCCAATATTTAATTCGGTAGAAGACTTTATACCATGGGATAGTTTGACTCACGGTATATTAAGTTGGGTGAATTCAGCATTTAAAATTGTATTTGTCATTACTGTTGCCCTTATTATCGTAAGTTATATTGTAGGAACGGCGATTATGATGATTCGGTACTATCATTACACAGTGACACAATCGCATAGTCAGTTAAAAGTATCTTATGGATTACTAAATGTAAAAAATATAACAGTACCAACTGATAGATTGCAGGCTGTCGTTGAAAAACAGTCGTTATTACGCAAATTATTTGGATATACATCTATACATTTTATTATTACGAGCGATTCAGATGTCACTTCAGAAGTAGATGTCAGTACAAAAGGTAGAGTTATGATTTTACCTTTTATTAAACAGCATGAGGCTTATCGCATATTAGCTGATTTAGTGCCAGAAATGGATTTTATCAAAATTGATAAAGGCATGCCTTTAAGAAGTTTTCATCGACACTTCTTCATCTTTTCAGTGATCATATTAATTTTAGCAAGTATCGGTACCTATTTTTGGAGTGTTTGGAGCTTTGGGATTGCAGCAGTATTAATTTTGATAAGAATATTACATGCTTGGGTCTACTTTAAATGTTCAGGAATGGCGCAAAATGACAGTGAAATTGCAGTAAGTGAACTGACATTTTTAACGTTAAATAGTTATTACTTTAAAAAAGATAAAATACTTGAAATTGAAACTGAACAACACCCATTTTTACAACGTGCTCGTCTCGCTACAATAAACTTTATTCTAGCCAAAGGTGCAATTTTCCAGGGTGTGACGTTGAAATTTGAAGATGAGCATAAAGTTGAAAATGTTACTTCGACATTTTTAAGAGGTGAATCAAATGACAACTTATAATCATATGAATCAAAATGGACCTAAAATCATGCGTATTGCAGCAACAATAACTTTACTAATTATAAGTATCATTTTGATTGCAGCAATATTAATAAATTATTTTTTATTACACTGGCTAACTTTAATGCAAATTAGCATTGGACTAGCGATATTTTTTAGTGTATATATTGTTATTTTTATTGTTGTGAATCCTTGGTTAAAATATAAAAATTTTCGCTATTCATTAGAAGCTGATGTAATTTACATTCGGACGGGTATTATATTTGTTTCAACACAAGCAATACCACTATTTAGAATTCAAAACATCGATATTACTGAAGGCTTTTTAATGCAATTTTATGATTTAGCAACTGTAAAACTTTTTACTGCTGGTGGCTTTCCAAGTGTAGAATTAATTAATAAAGTAGAGGCACAGCGCCTAAAACAAATGATTCGACAACAAAAAGCTGAGCAATCTGATGAAGATAACATTGATAATGAAAATAATGACATAGAATGAGGGTTAAATAGATGATTTATGGAATAGGTATTGATTTAATTGAAATTGAACGTGTTCAACGATTAAATGATAAACAACCCAAATTAATTGAACGTATTTTATCTCCTGGAGAACAACAGCGCTATCATAGTTTTTCAAGCGAACGTAGAAAACTTGAATTTTTAGCTGGACGTTTCACAACAAAGGAAGCATTTAGTAAGGCTTTAGGTACTGGACTAGGTAAAACTGTTGCTTTTCATGATATCCATTGTTATAACGATGATTATGGAAAACCATGTATCGACTATCCAGGATTTAAAGTGCATGTAAGTATTACACATAGTGATCATTATGCTATGAGTCAAGTTTTATTAGAAAAAATGGATGAAGCGGCATATAATAAAAATAAGAAAAATGAGATATGATAATATCCATTTATAATATGTTACGGTCATTTCGAGGAGGACATAACATGTCAGATAAGTATTATAGAAACACCTATATCAACGTCGATTTAGCTGCAATTAATAACAATTACCGACAATTCACTCAGTTACATGATAATAAGACAGTGATACCAGTAATTAAAGCGAACGGCTATGGTTTAGGAAGTGTGCAAATTGCTCAATATTTAGTGGACCATGGCGCTTCTTTTTTTGCTGTAGCAACTTTAGATGAAGCGATAGAATTGCGCATGCATGGAATCAAAGCACAAATATTGATTTTAGGAGTTATACCTATAGAAGATATTAATAAAGCAATTCAACATAGAGTTGCAATAACAGTCCCTTCAAAATCATGGTTATCATCTGCTATTAAAGCTATCAATGATGATAATGAGAAAAGACTGTGGTTGCATATTAAACTTGATACAGGCATGGGACGCTTAGGTATTAAAAACCAAGCAGAATACCACCAAACCATTCATTTAATAGAACAGCACGAGCATCTTGTTTTTGAAGGTGTCTATACACATTTTGCATGTGCAGATGAACCAGGAGATTCTGCACAACAGCAATATCAATGTTTTAAAACATGGGTAACTTCAACGGATATGCCACGTTATGTTCACGCACAAAATTCTGCTGGTGCATTGATGATAGATGCAGATATTTGTAATGCTGTAAGGTTAGGTATTTCACTATATGGTTACTATCCATCAGAGTATGTAAAGGAAGAGACTGACATTGAACTTCAACCTAGTGTTGAGTTAATGACCCAAATTGTACAAACAAAAGAACTACAACCTGGTGAGTCAGTCAGCTATGGCAGTACTTATACAGCGCAATCACCTATAAAAATAGGTATCATACCAATTGGCTATGCAGATGGTTATTTGAGAATAATGCAAGGGCATTTTGTAAATGTGAAAGGACAGCAATGTGAAGTGATTGGCCGTGTTTGTATGGATCAAACAATCATTAAAATTAATGATGATATTGTTGAAGGCGATGAAGTATGTGTTATAAGTAAACAACAGGATAGCATACAATCAGTAGATGCAATTGCAAAACAACAAAAAACAATCAATTATGAGGTGCTATGCAACCTTGGACGACGCTTGCCAAGAATTTACAAATTTGATAATAAAGAATATATTATTAATGATTTATTAAAATAGTGTAGTCACTCCATCTAAAATTTGTTATTATTAAACTAACTAAAGGTTTAATAATAACTTTTTTAGAATCACTGGAGGTTCTTCTTATGCTAACTTTTAATCAAAATCGTAGTCATAGTCTAGAACAGTCATTAAAAGAAGGGTATGCTCAGATGGCAGACCTTAATCTCTCCCTAGCAACAGAGGCTTTCCCAATTGAATGTGAAGCTTGTGATTGCAATGAAACTTATCTAACTTCCAATCATCAGAGTGAATGATTAGACGCGGCGATGTATATTTAGCTGATTTATCACCGGTACAAGGGTCTGAACAAGGGGGAGTAAGACCAGTTGTCATCATTCAAAATGACACCGGTAATAAATATAGTCCAACTGTAATTGTAGCTGCAATTACTGGAAGGATTAATAAAGCGAAAATACCCACTCATGTGGAAATAGGTAAAAAGAAATATAAGTTAGATAAAGATTCTGTTATTCTGTTAGAGCAAATACGAACATTAGATAAAAAAAGATTAAAAGAAAAACTTACTTATCTCTCTGAGGATAAAATGAAAGAAGTAGATCATGCCCTAGACATTAGTCTAGGTTTACATAACTATCATTAAATTTTTTGAATTAGATATATGTATTACTCAAAGTTTTATATATGCAATAGGTCATTGTTTTCGAAACTTTTAAATGCTCATGTAACATAGTTAACATACTTCTAATCAAACATACTCATACATTTTATACTTGAGCTGAAACAAATCTTAAGCGTTGTTTAATAGCTTGAAAAGTTAATGGTAAAGAATGTCTTGAGTTTAAACTTTAGGTATTCCCTAAAGTTTTTTTTGGCTTAAAATGACTACGTGTTAAGTAAAAATTAAAGAAATTAAATGTAGCTGATAGAATAGTAGCTAGGTTTTTATTGCCATTTGCTTATGCTATTATGGTACTCTTGACTTATTAGAGCAAAATGTTTCATGTTTAGCCTATGTTAAATAAATGGTCGTTTCATTGAAGTAATAATGAATGTTGTAGTAAGGAGGAAACGTCGTGGAAGAATTTAAAAAACACTATAAAGAATTATTAGACGAAAGCATTGCTACTGGTGTGCAACCTCAGCTACTAGAAAAATGTGAAAACTACACGAGTGAAGTGATTAAAAAAGATATTTTGCCTGAAGATATTGTGGAAATACATAAGAATTATATATCTTCTCTTAGCTTAGAAGAACATAAAATTTTAGATACATTAGACGTCTTAAAAGAAGTAGTTAGAGGATTTGGCTACAGCTATCGAGATTATCAAAAGTTAGTAAATAAATTACAATTCCACGATAAAGAAATTGATTTAGCTTCTAGATTGCAACAAACTATGTTAAAGGCTGACATACCACAATTTGACAGTATACAAATTGGCGTCATATCAGTTGCTGCACAAAAAGTAAGTGGAGATTATTTTAATTTGATTGACCATAAAGACGGAACGATGAGTTTTGCGATTGCAGATGTCATCGGTAAAGGTATTCCAGCCGCATTAGCTATGAGTATGATCAAATTTGGTATGGACTCATATGGGCACTCTCAATTGCCAAGTGATGGATTGAAGCGACTAAATCGAGTTGTTGAAAAAAATGTTAACCAAAATATGTTTGTAACTATGTTCTATGGTTTATATGAGGAAATGAATCATTTACTATACTGCAGCTCGGCGGGGCATGAGCCAGGTTATATTTATCGAGCGGAAACCGAGGAATTTGAAGAAATTGAAGTGCGTGGTCGCGTATTGGGTGTAAGTCAAAATACACGTTATCACCAACAAGAAATTGCAGTTAATCTCAATGATTTAATCATTATCTTTACCGATGGCGTAACCGAAGCTCGAAACTCAATGGGTGAGTTTATTTCAAAAAAGGACTTATTAAATCTAATTCATAAATATAAACATATGCATCCGCAAGATATTGTACAATTACTATATGAAGCAATTTTAAAAATACAAAATCCGAACAAGCGTGATGATATGACAATTTTGATTATCAAAAGAGTAAATTAGCATAAAAAAATGTGGTTATAACAATATTGTTGTGGGTATAAATAGAGCGTATGTATTTTGTGAAATGAATTTATTTAGGAGTGTAAATATATGAACCTTAATGTAGAAACTCAATCATTTGAAAAATATTATGAAGTTAATGTAGCTGGTGAACTGGATGTCTATACAGTACCAGAATTGGAAGAAGTTTTAGTTCCAATGCGACAAGAAGGAGATAAAGATATTCACGTAAATTTAGCAAATGTGAGTTATATGGACTCTACTGGTCTGGGCTTATTTGTTGGAACACTAAAAGCATTAAATCAACATAATAAAGAACTTTATATTTTAGGCGTGACAGATCGAATTAGTAGACTTTTTGATATTACAGGATTAAAAGATTTAATGCATGTTAATGAAGGGACGGAGGTTGAATAAAATGCTTGGAAATCACGATTATATTGAAATGAGATTACCAGCTTCAGCTGAATATGTAAGCTTAATTCGCTTAACGTTGTCGGGCGTGTTTTCCAGAGCAGGTGCATCATATGATGATATAGAAGACGCCAAAATCGCTGTGAGTGAAGCGGTGACCAATGCAGTAAAACATGCTTATAAAAACGAACAAGAAAACGGTAGAATTAATCTTTGCTTTGAAATTCTAGAAAATCAAATTAAAATCGTTATTTCCGATCAAGGAGAAAGCTTTGATTATGAAGCAACTAAAGCAAAATTAGGGCCATATAATAATAATGAGAATATTGACTTTTTACGTGAAGGTGGGCTAGGTTTATTTTTAATTGAATCTTTAATGGATGAAGTTACTGTCTGTAAAGAATCTGGTGTTACGATCAGTATGATTAAGAATATAAAAAAAGAGCAGGTGCCAAAAAATGACGAAAGAGTCGAAATCAATTAATGACACTTCACCTGAACAAATAAACCAATGGATTAAAGAGCATCAAGAAGACAAGAGTACAGAAGCCCAAGATAAATTGGTGAAACATTATCGCAAGTTAATTGAATCACTTGCTTACAAGTATTCTAAAGGGCAATCACATCATGAAGATTTAGTTCAAGTGGGAATGGTTGGATTAATAGGTGCAATCAATCGATTTGATATTTCGTTCGATCGAAAATTTGAAGCATTCTTGGTGCCAACTGTTATTGGTGAAATCAAACGATATTTAAGAGACAAGACATGGAGTGTACATGTGCCTCGACGTATTAAAGAGATTGGACCTAGAATTAAAAAAGTTAGCGATGAGTTAACAAATGAACTAGAACGATCACCTTCTATTACAGAAATTGCAAATAGACTTGAAGTTACAGAAGAAGAAGTGCTTGAAGCAATGGAAATGGGGCAAAGTTACAATGCGCTAAGTGTTGATCATTCGATTGAAGCTGATAAAGATGGGTCAACAGTAACTTTATTAGATATCATGGGTCAGCAAGATGATAATTACGACTTGACCGAAAAAAGAATGATTTTAGAACGTATTTTACCTATTCTATCTGAGCGTGAACGAGAAATTATTCAATGTACATTTATAGAAGGTTTGAGTCAGAAAGAAACTGGCGAGCGTATAGGACTGAGTCAAATGCATGTATCACGACTACAACGGACGGCAATAAAAAAATTACAACAAGCTGCAAAACAATAAAAGCAGAGACCATCATTTGTAAAGGTCTCTGTTTTTTCTATGAATATCTTTTAAATCAGAAGATGATATCAATATATGTTAAAATAAGCATGAATTTCTAGAAAAGTGTGGTAAAACAATGGACAATCAATTAATTGCAACTATCGAACAAAAGTATTCATTTTCAAAAAAACAAATTACTGCAGTATTATCATTATTAGAAGATAATAATACAGTCCCTTTTATTGCTAGATATCGAAAAGAGCCTACTGGCGGTTTAGATGAAGTTGAAATAAAACAAATAGCTGATGAATATCAATATGTAGCACATTTACAAAAGCGTAAAGAAGAAGTGATTAATAATATAGAACAACAGGGATTGCTTACAGAAGAATTAAAACAAGACATCTTAAAACAGACTAAATTACAGCGTGTTGAAGATTTATATCGGCCTTACAAACAAAAGAAAAAAACACGAGCAACCGAGGCAAAACGTAAAGGATTAGAACCGTTTGTAGACTGGTTACTGTTACCTAAACTAGACGTAGATATAACAACAAAAGCAGCCTCATTCTTAAATGAAGAGGTAAACGCTGTTGAAGAAGCTATCCAAGGTGCGCAAGATATTATTGCTGAACGTATTGCAGATCAACCTTCATATCGTACAAAACTGTTAAAAGATGTGTACCATCAAGGGCAATTGGTTACGACAAAAAAGAAAAAAGCGGAAGATGAAAAAGAAATTTTTTCAATGTATTATGATTATTCCGAACCTATTAAAAAAATAGCTAACCATAGAGTTTTAGCGGTGAATCGTGGAGAAAAAGAAAAAATATTGACTGTGAAAATTGAATTTGATATCACGCATATTCAACAGTTTATTGCTAAAAGAGAAATAAAATATCAAACTGAAGCAAGTCGTATTATTCAAGAGGCAATAAGCGATAGTTTGAAACGTTTAGTAATGCCATCAATTGAACGAGAGATAAGATCAGATCTTACTAATAAAGCAGAACATCATGCAATTGATGTTTTTAGTGAGAATTTACGTCATTTATTACTACAACCACCAATGCGTGGTAAACAAATTTTAGGGATTGATCCCGCATTTAGAACAGGATGTAAATTGGCAGTAATTAATCCATTTGGCACTTTTGTTGCTAAGAATGTGATGTATCCACATCCTCCTGTATCTAAAGGCCAAGAGGCAAAAAACATACTATTAAAAATGATTAGAGATTATAATGTAGAATTGATTGCAATAGGAAATGGTACTGCTAGTCGTGAGACAGAACAATTTGTAGCACAAGTTATTCAAGAATACCAATTATCAGTTCAATTTATTATCGTCAATGAAGCAGGTGCATCTGTATATTCTGCTTCTGAAGTAGCTCGTAATGAGTTTCCTAACTTTCAAGTAGAAGAAAGAAGTGCAGTTTCAATAGGTCGTCGAGTTCAAGATCCGTTGAGCGAATTAGTTAAAATAGATCCAAAATCAATTGGTGTTGGGCAATATCAACATGATGTTAATCAAAAAGAACTTGAGCAGGCACTTGCATTTGTTGTTGAAACAGCTGTGAACCAGGTTGGTGTTGACGTTAATACAGCATCAAAATCATTATTGCAATATGTATCCGGCTTAACGGCACCAATCGCACAAAATATTATAGATTACCGTGAACAACATGGTGCTATTAAGCATAATAAAGAAATCAGTAAAGTAAAAAGATTAGGTGCTAAAACATTTGAACAAAGCATTGGATTTTTACGTATCATCGATGGAACAGAGCCACTGGATAATACGTCTATCCATCCAGAAAGTTACCAAGCGACATATCAATTACTTCAGCAACTGAATTTAGATATCAATGAGTTAGGAACGAAAGGACTAAAAGAAAAATTAAGTAAATTAGATGTGAATTCACTTTCTACAAAATTAAATATAGGTATTCCAACATTAGAAGACATTATTGAATCTTTAAAAGCACCACACAGAGATCCACGAGACGAGTTCGAAACACCACTGTTAAAATCAGATGTACTTTCAATAGCAGACTTATCAAAAGGAATGAAATTAAGTGGAACTGTGAGAAATGTCGTTGATTTTGGTGCGTTTGTTGATATTGGTGTTAAACAAGATGGACTGGTTCATATATCTAAACTATCTAATAAATATGTCAAAAACCCAATGGATATTGTAACTGTAGGAGATATTGTTGATGTATGGATAATAGATATAGATGAGCAAAAAGGAAAAGTATCATTAACAATGGTTAATCCAAATGAATAATGACGAATTGCAAAATCTAACTGAAACTATATCTAAGCAGTATTTTAATAAAATATTTGAGCACGAAGCGTATTTTAACAACAGACTAAGAACGACTGGTGGCAGATATATTTTAAAAACGCATAATATTGAGCTTAACCCTATGCAATATAAATATTACGGACTAAAGGCATTAAAGGATATTATTAAACATGAACTATGTCACTATCATTTGCATTTATCTGGCAAAGGATATCAGCACAAAGATAATGACTTCAAAGAACTGAGTGCCACAGTCGGTGCACCGAGATTTTGTTCTGCAATCAAAAGTTATCAAGAGCGTGCTAATTATGAATACCAATGTAAAAGATGTGGCGTAACATACTTAAGAATTAAAAAAGTGAATATCTTAATCATGAGATGTGGCAAATGTAATGGGAAATTAAAACTAAATCAGGATTTTAGAAAATAATAAACGATATAGAGAAAGTCTAATCTTCAAAATTAAATTAGGAAACACTATAGCCATATGTGTGTAATAAAAGCTTATGGTGATTAACAAATTTACTAAGAAGATTAGGCTTTTTTATATTATTAAAAGTATTGACATAAGGATGTAATAATAGTATTATGGATAGTGTTGTGCTAGACAGTAGTTATGAATTTGACAAGTTGTTAAGAAGGTAAAATTAAAGTTAATTTATAATTGACTTTGAATTACAAATCTATTACAATTATTATTGTTCTCGATAGACGAATAAGTTTATTGCGTTTTGCCAGCGGTCGTGGCGGAATGGCAGACGCGCTAGGTTGAGGGCCTAGTGGGAGAAATCCCGTGGAGGTTCAAGTCCTCTCGGCCGCACCAATCATCTATTATATATGCGGGTGTAGTTTAATGGCAAAACCTCAGCCTTCCAAGCTGATGTTGTGGGTTCGATTCCCATCACCCGCTC
>NZ_KV809481.1:0-4480 GCF_001812565.1 Staphylococcus sp. HMSC059F04
CAAAAATTGAAAAACAAGTCGACAAATAACGACATTGCGAAGAGAAAGCGATTGAAGCTGATACGCTTAAGAATTTTTTAGCTATGAATTATAAAACAATCATATACAATTATTTTTTTAAAGCATTAATATTGTAAAATGTTTTGCAACGTATTATTATTATAGTGTATGAGTCCGAGATAGATATAAGGGGTCTCTTAATAATTTCAATTAAGGAGAGAGAACCCATTGAAAAGGAAGAAAAGCAAACAAAAGGATTATTTCTCGAATGTTCAAAATAAATACTCCATAAGAAAATTTTCAGTAGGAATTACATCAATTTTAATAGGAGCATCTGTCATTTTTGGAGCTAATTCTGAAGCACATGCTGCAGAGATAAAAAGTGATGATAATACACAAAAAGTTGTTAATAAAGAATATAGCGATGGTATTTCGCAAGAACAACAGGATAAATCATTAAATCTTGCTCAAGACAAAGAAAAGTCAAATAATGTTAATAAAAATAAAGTAACAGACGTAGGAACATCTGATGTGTTAAAGGATACAAAGACAGCACATGAAAATGTACAGCAACAAGATAATGTTGCTTCAAAAGAAGAAACTACTAAAAAAACGCCTAGTGCTATAGATAAAAATAATACATCAGCACAATCTGAAGTTGTAACTTCGAGTGATGCTACTAAGACATCTACTGCTTTAAATCAAGTTGATAGAAATCAACTATCATCACAATCTACTTCAGAAAGACCGAAAAAACGCGTTAAACGTGACGTGGGTACTGATGACAAGCAATTAGTAGGGGAATTCGTATTTAGCGGCACAAATAGTAATGAAAGACGCTATAATTTAACATCAGATATCGTGTCTAACAGACGTGTAACAAGTACGTCATTTTCTTATTCAGCATCAGGGCATGGCACAATTGATAATGGCAAGCTGGTTTACGAAGCACCTAAAAAATTTATAATTTCAGAACCAACATTTTCAAAATCGGAATTTGTGACTAACAAGACAAATTTATCTGATAATGAGACATGGCGCTATCAATTTGATTTAAGACCACTTTCTGGTACATCAGCAGGTCAAATCAATATCAGTCAAGTTATTGGCGGGATGATTTGGACGGGACCAGGTGAAGGTGATGTTGTTACTTCAACAATGAAAATGTATCAGGGAGATACGCTTGTTGATACTAAACAAGTTAATGCAACATTTGATCATATAAAAGGTGGTTTATACATAGACCGAGGGCAAGAAAAACCGACGTCTATTTGGAGAATTACACGAAAATCAGCGGCTGCACAATCACCTACGATTGGAGTTATCAAAGAAGATGGGACAATTTCTGAGAAAACGGATAACTATCGCTATCAGGTGCCACTGCCAAGAGATAATTGGTTTTTAGAAAATCGTGATGATGCAGTATCACCACATTATTATTCTCGTTATACTGATTTTAAATATAATATTTTAAATATTCCAAGTTGGTTAGAACTTGATCCAGATGCTAAAGGCAATAGATTTTGGACACAAGATGAATCAGGCATTCATCTCCATCTTAATGAAGGTGATATTTTACCTTATAATGGTTATACACCAGTATTAAAATTGAAAAAATCTGCATTAACACCAGAATTATTAGCAAAATTTAAAACTGACGGCTTTATTAAAGTAAACTTAGATTGGCAAACGATAGGCCGACTTCCAAATGGACAAGATTATATTCAAAATGTACCTGATCCAGAGGGAATTAAGTTTAAGATGATTAATGAGGCTGGTACAGCAACAAGTAATGTTTATTTTATGAATTTCCGACTGCAAGAGCCTTCACATTTGTTTTCAAAAGCAGATCACAAAAATGAAGTATTCCGTGTGCAAAATATATATATGATAGAGACCAATCGAATAAATATGCACCTACTTACATGCATTCAATACAATTACCATCAGGGCAAGAAGGCGATTACTTTACTACCTTTAAGCTTTCATTACCTAGAATAAATTATAATAACGGTTCAAGTGATAAAAATGCAGATAAAGGAATAGTATTAAAAGCACCATTTATTTTATACGGTGTAAATGCTGATGGATCTACTACAAAATTAAACGAATGGACGTCTATCAACAATACAAATAATACCTATGCATTGGGAGATAAAAAATATAATCGTTTAATACTCCAAACACCAATTATTAGAGATACGGTTTCACCAGATAGTGAAGCAGAAAAGGACATTTATGGTTGGGAGGCAGATATCACATATGCAGTAGATGATCAGCGTTGGGAAACAGCTGCAAAAGATGATGGTGTGACCCAAATGCAAAATGGAATTATTATTAATCAAGTAGCAGAAAATACGTTACAAGCTGCTAGTTCCGTTCCAACAAGGGCATTAACAGGTAATGAGTTACAACCAGCATATTCGTATATTCATACTAAGGATGCATTTAAACACACTTTAACAGATGTTGATGTAAGAAATACAAATTCAGGTTTAGGAAATGTATTAAACTATAATGAAAAAGCTAATGTCATTGTCAAAGCAGATACTAAAGATTATATGAAATATTTAAGTACGGATCCATTAGATAATAGTTCTGATATTAGCGTTGATAAATTAGATCATATTAATCATGTCTATTTATCATTAAGTGCGCCTGATGACACGGCAATAGGTAATGTGCGTGCATGGACGAATAATGAATTAATACGTACATCAACAGTTTGGAATCCTTCATTATATGAAACTACGCCATCGAATGTTCTAAAAAACCGCCCTGTCTTAAATCCAATTAAAGTGATAAAAAATTATAAAAATAGCGGTAGAACGTTATATATTTATGAAGCACCTGAAGGATATAAGTGGAATCAGTCGGTAAAGAATTCCATTACAGAACGAAGTTCAATCACTCAGAATACGCCAGAAATCACTTTTGATATTTATAATAGAGGTACGTTACCAACGGGAACTTATTCAATTAGATATGCTACGATATGGGATGAAAATTCGGAAATTGTGCGTCCTACTGAAGAACAATCTTTAAGTCATAATAATCTTGAATTATCTGATGTAATTACAGAAGATTTAAGTGGTAATAAAAAGTTTGTCTCAGTTATTGATGTGCCATTTAAAATTGCATTAGCTAAGGAATATGCTTCTACATTAACTATTGGTAAAGATGCGTCGAACAGTTTTGATAAATCTCAGGTTGATGTTAACTTAGGAGAAAGTGTGAATTTACAAACAAATACGGCCAACTTTACTAACAGTGAAGGAATTATTAAAGAAATCATTGTGACCATTCCGAAAGACAATATTAAAACGAATTTAACGGCGTTAATTCCTGACACTGAAAAATATCGTGTTGTTTATACAACAGACACGGATGTACGTAATGGTGTGTACAATTCTAATCCAACAGATTTAACAAAAGTTACGGCAGTTAAATATGTTTTTGATGAACCCCTTGTTTTAACAAATGGACAAAGTTTCCAAACAAATATGCGTGTTACTGTGCCAGAGGATGCACCTATTTTAACTAAAGCGCATTCTCAAATCTTGACTAAAGGTTTGGATAATACATGGCTTTCAGGGAATAAAGTTGAGCTTGAAACAGAAGATAACCGTGGAGACTTAGTGGTTAAGTATACTAATGAATCAGGGAATACAATTCAAAATTCACTGACATCAAAAGGTAAAAAGAATACGGAGTATAATGTTAGTGTGCCTCAAATGATTGATAGACTAAATCGACACTATAAATTTGTTAGGGTTGATAATCAACTTGATCCTACAACGGGTCATTATGCTAAAGGTCAAACTAAAATTGTTAATTTAATATACGTAGAAGTATTTGAAGGTAGTGTGATAGCCGACTATAAAACAACGGATGGAGAAGTGTTAAGTCCGCTAGTAACAGTTGTAAATAGTCAAATTGAAGGAACAGAATATACAGCTACACCAGCAACAATTCCAGATCGCGTAACCTTTGAAACAACTGATGACGGTAAAGTTAAAAAGACAATAAGTTATCATTTAATTTCGACACCAGAAAATCAATCTGGAACAGTTGTAGGTAAGCAGACAATAGAAGTTCACTATGTATACGAACCGATTACAACTTATGAACAGATACCGAACGACGCGCCGCAAGAAACGCCAGTTGCGTTAGAAGTAACACGTTACGTGGATAGTGAAGGTAATGAAGTGCAGGAAACGGAAGAGGGCACGCATGACGCACCAGGTATTATCGCGGATAAATGGCAATATACAGGCCAAACAGCAGCAGAAAATGGTATTACGACACATATATATCAACGCATTCAATCAGAAATACCGAACGAGGCACCACAAGAGACGCCGGTAGAATTAGAAGTAACGCGTTATGTGGATAGTGAAGGTAATGAGGTGCAAGAAACAGAAGAAGGCACGCATGACGCACCAGGTATTATCGGAGATAAATGGCAGTACACAGGTCA
>NZ_KV809481.1:4580-5534 GCF_001812565.1 Staphylococcus sp. HMSC059F04
ACACAGGTCAAACAGCAGCAGAAAATGGTATTACGACACATGTATATGAACGCATCCAGTCAGAAATACCGAATGAGGCACCGCAAGAGACACCGGTAGAATTAGAAGTAACACGCTATGTAGATGGCGAAGGTAATGAAGTGCAAGAAACGGAAGAAGGCACACATGACGCACCAGGTATTATCGCAGATAAGTGGCAGTACACAGGTCAAACAGCAGCAGAAAATGGTATTACAACACATGTGTATCAACGTATCCAGTCAGAAATACCAAACGAGGCACCGCAAGAGACACCGGTAGAATTAGAAGTAACACGCTATGTAGATGGCGAAGGTAATGAAGTGCAAGAAACGGAAGAAGGCACACATGATGCGCCAGGTATTATCGGAGACAAATGGCAATATACGGGTCAAACAACAACAGAATCTGGCATTACGACGCATGTGTATGAACGTATACAATCAGAGATACCAAATGGAGCGCCACAGGAAACGCCAATACAATTAGAAGTGACACGCTATGTGAATAGTGAAGGTAATGAGGTGCAAGAGACAGAAGAAGGCACGCATCAACCACCAAGTATTATCGGAGACAAATGGCAATATACAGGCCAAACAACAACAGCAGATGGTATCACAACATATGTGTATGAACGCATTCAATCAGAAATACCAAATGAAGCGCCACAGGAAACGCCAATACAATTAGAAGTAACGCGTTATGTGGATAGTGATGGCAACGAAGTTCAAGAGACAGAAGAAGGCACGCATCAACCACCAAGTATTATCGGAGATAAATGGCAGTACACAGGTCAAACAACAACGGCAGATGGCATCACAACATATGTGTATGAACGTATACAATCAGAGATACCAAATGAAGCACCGCAAGAGACACCGGTACAATTAGAAGTGACACGTTATGTGAATAGTGAAGGTAATGAGGTGCAAGAGA
>NZ_KV809481.1:5634-45130 GCF_001812565.1 Staphylococcus sp. HMSC059F04
ATGAACGCATTCAATCAGAAATACCAAATGAAGCACCGAAGGAAACACCGGTGCAATTAGAAGTGACACGCTATGTGGATACTGATGGAAATGAAGTTCAAGAGACAGAAGAAGGCACGCACCAACCGCCTGGCATTATTGGAGATAAATGGCAGTATACAGGAAAAGTCACAGAAAAAGATGGCATCACAACGTATGTATATGAACGCATCCAATCAGCAATTCCGAACGATGCACCGCAAGAAACGCCAGTACAATTAGAAATAACACGTTATGTGGATGGCAAAGGTAATGAGGTGCAAGAAACAACAGAAGGTAAACACGAACTACCAGGTATTATCGGAGATAGATGGCAGTACACAGGTCAAACAACAACGGCAGATGGTATCACAACATATGTATATGAACGTATACAGTCAGAAATCCCGAATGAAGCGCCGCAAGAGACACCGGTACAATTAGAAGTAACGCGTTATGTGGATATTACCGGAAATGAAGTTCAAGAGACAGAAGAAGGTACGCATCAACCGCGTTATATCATTGGAGATAAATGGCGTTATTCTGGAGTAACAGTGACAGAAAATGGTATTACTAAACATGTCTATGAACGCATTCAATCAAAAGTTCCAAATGACGCACCACAAGAAACGCCTGTACAATTAGAAGTAACACGCTATGTGGACCCAGAAGGAAACGAAGTACAAGAAACAACAGAAGGTAAACATCAACCGCCTGGCATTATTGGAGATAGATGGCAATATACAGGAAAAGTCACAGAAAAAGATGGCATCATAACATATGTTTATGAACGTATTCAGTCAGAAATACCAAATAATCCACCGCAAGAGACACCGGTACAATTAGAAGTAACACGCTATGTGGACCCAGAAGGAAACGAAGTACAAGAAACAACAGAAGGTAAACATCAACCGCCTGGCATTATTGGAGATAGATGGCAATATACAGGAAAAGTCACAGAAAAAGACGGCATTACAACATATGTCTATGAACGTATTCAATCAAAAGTTCCAAATGACGCACCGCGTGTAGACATTGATGAATTGAAAATCACAATTTATGTTGATACAAATGGTCGTGAAATTGTTCCATCACGAAAAGGTCAGTTACCACCAGAACAATTTATCGGACAAGATTGGCAATATACAGGACATAAGATTGAAAAAGATGGTATTACAACATATATTTATAAAAAGTAGAGAATGCTGTGCCAGCAAAACAATTGAAAAAGACTAAGCATAATACGCAGTCTGAAAGTCAATTCAAACATACACCACAAGTTAAACAACAACTTGTTAAATATCATAATGTTAAAGAACAACGTTCTATTGAAAAGTCAGAACATACAGATATGCATGTGTCAGAGTTACCTGAAACAGGAGAAACAGCTAATAAAAACGGACTAATAGGTGGATTGTTAATAGCAATAGGTGCATTTTTCGTAACAAAAAGAAAAAAAGAAAACACAAAATAATATAGCAATACACGTCGAGACATAAATTTCCAAAAAATCGCACAAAGATGATTTATTTCAAATCATCTTTGGGCTTCTTTGTTATATTCAATAGTTTGTATTGCTGGCTCGCTTTCTTAGAGAACAGCTTCAGCCACCCCAACTTGCTTTGCTTGATGAATTTCTTCTCGAAATTCTCTCTGTTGGGGCCCCACCCCAACTCGCTTTGTCCGTTGGCTTTCTTTTCGAAAACCTCTTTGTTGGGGCCCCATCCTGAGCTTGTCTTGTTCTTTCAAGCTCTTGCTAAAATACTGCGTACTTAAAAGAAGTGTGCTTTTTCTTAATGACGCTTAATATAATAAAGAAACAGGCAAATTCTATTAAGTTTCAATAGAACTTGCCAGCTGAAGCTTTTAAAAGAAATTTATGTCTCGATCTTCATATATACTAAACCTTTGTGTACAACTACGTATGCGAGGGTTTTAGTATATAATCAATTTGCTATTAATATCATTTTACTTTCATTTGAATTTTCCATAAAATTTGAATAAAGGAGTGCATAAAAATGATTATTCGTGCATTAGAGGAAACCGATTTAGAATTCGTACATCAGCTCAATAATGAATATTCGATTATGTCATATTGGTTTGAAGAACCTTATCAATCACTGAGTGAATTGCAACATCTTTATAATAAGCATATTTTAGATGAAGATGAAAGACGATTTATTATAGAACAAGATGACCATGCTATTGGTATTGTTGAATTAGTTGAAATAGATTTTGTACATCGAAACTGTGAAGTCCAAATTATTGTTGATCCTGATTATAGTGGACACGGTTTTGCTAAACAAGCTTTTAAAATGGCCATAGACTATGCATTTTTAGTCTTGAATATGCATAAAGTATATCTATATGTTGATGTTAATAATGAAAAGGCTGTTCATATTTATGAAACACATAACTTTAATATTGAAGGCACATTAAAAGAACATTTTTATACTAATGGAGAATATCGAGATTGTTATGTTATGGGTTTATTAAAAAATCAGTGGTCTTATAGCAATCCCGACAATTTATCACATATTCGTTAATATTTAATTGAAAAGAGTGTTACACATGGCATTGCCAATTAATTATAAATTAAGCCAACTTATAAATGAAAAGGCTATATCTATGCATGTTCCTGGTCATAAAAATATGACAATTGGGACGTTACATGAACTAGATTTTAAATTTGATATGACTGAAATCACAGGTTTAGATGATTTGCATCATCCAGAAGATATTATTCTTAACAGTCAACATAATATGTCAAAACATGAAGACTACGATGCTTTTATACTTGTTAATGGAACAACGTCAGGTATATTAGCTACAATACAAGGGTTTTCAGCTGTGGATGGACGTTATTTAATTGCTAGAAATGTGCATAAGTCTGTTTTTCATGGGCTTGATTTAACACATCAAAGTGCAGATATTTTACCTATGCAGGAAAGTCTTCAAACCCATCATTATTACGGTCCTCAAACAAGAGATTTTGATTCTGAACAATATAAATTAGCCGTAGTTACATACCCAAATTATTATGGAGAATGTTTTGATATTAATTCCTGTATTTCAAAATTGCATGCAGCTAATATACCTGTCTTAGTTGATGAAGCACACGGGGCACATTTTGATTTAGACGGCTTTCCTACTTCAGCGTTAAACATGAAAGCGGATTATGTCGTACAGTCATATCATAAAACGTTACCTGCGTTAACAATGGGATCAATATTGTTTATTCACAAACAAGCGCCGCAACGTGATAAAGTTATTCAATATTTGAGTTATTTTCAGACATCTAGTCCCTCATATCTTGTTATGGCTAGCCTGGAACAGGCAAACCAATTTTATCAACAGTATGATAGTAGATTGTTTTTTAAAAGACGACAACAGTTTATCGAAATGATGCAAGATAAAGGATTTATAATGATACAAATGGCTGATCCGCTAAAGCTAACAGTACAGCATAAGCATATGTTAGGATATCAAATTCAAGATTGGTTTGAAAAAATGTCTGTTTTCGTGGAACTTGCAGATGATTATCAAGTATTGCTTATTTTACCTTTATGGCACGAACAAGATAAATATCCATTTGATGAACTTATTGAACGTATACGTATGCAGCCTGTTGAGGATTTGATAAATCATAATCAGCAATCAAGTTACACTCGTTTACCTTGTGCCGCTGGTAGTTACGAGACAATGGATATTACCCATGTTACTTGGGTTGGGTTAGATAATGCGCAAGGTATGATATTAGCACAACATATAACGCCTTATCCACCAGGTATACCACTTTTCTTTACGGGCGAAAGAATCACTCAAAATATGTTAAAATTAATAGCGCATTATATTGATTCTGGTGTCAGAGTGGAAGGGATTAACAATAAAAAAATTTTGGTTAAGGATGAATAAAATATGACAGCATTTATTACTTTTGAAGGACCAGAAGGCTCAGGGAAGACAACGGTGATTCAAGCTGTTGCAGAAAAGCTCGCACAAGACTTTGATGTAATTTCAACGCGTGAACCAGGTGGCGTACCTACTGGAGAAGAAATAAGAAAAGTTGTTCTTGATGGTAATCACATGGATATACGCACAGAAGCAATGTTATTTGCTGCTTCTAGAAGAGAACATCTTGTTGAAAAGGTCATTCCAGCATTAAAACAGCATAAAATTGTATTATGTGATCGCTATATTGATAGTTCTTTGGCTTATCAGGGATATGCACGGGGTATAGGTATAGAGGAAGTGAGAAAACTCAATGACTTTGCAATTAATGGCTTGTATCCAGATTTAACGATATATCTTGATATTTCAGCTGAGATAGGCAGACAACGTATTATGAATAATCAACGCGAACAAAATCGTTTAGACAAAGAAGATTTGAAATTTCATAATTTAGTAATTGAAGGATATCGACAAATTATGGAGAACGGGGACAAGCGATTTCGCAAAGTGGATGCCAGCCAAAATATAGCTAATGTTATTGAAGAGACGTACCAAATTATCATAAATTTTTTGAAAAAATTATGATATAATGACAAGAAGAGGTGTTATAAAATGAAAATGATTATAGCGATCATCCAAGATCAAGATAGTCAAGAACTTTCAGACCAACTCGTAAAGCATGACTTTAGAGCCACAAAATTAGCAACAACTGGTGGTTTTCTAAGAGCGGGAAATACGACATTTTTATGTGGTGTTGATGATGATCGAGTTGACGATATCTTAACTGTGATTGATAACACATGTGGTAATAGAGAACAATTAGTTTCTCCAATGACACCTATGGGCGGTAGTGCAGACTCTTACATACCGTATCCTGTAGAAGTGGAAGTCGGTGGCGCTACTGTATTTGTGATGCCAATCGATGCCTTCCATAGATTTTAAATATCGAAATAACAACGATGAATGAAAATAATGTTTGAAATTTAGAGGTCGGGACAAAAGTGTTTAGGATTTAAGCAGAACATAAAGTAGCACTGATGAAAAAGCAACGTTAAACGTGTTTCTTTAAATTTTTGTGAATAGCGGCAGTATTCAGTTAGAGATTGCTTGTAGAAATGTTATATACATTTCTCTGTGCTGGGGCTCCGCGCAAATCCTACTTCTGGATTGCTTTGTTGGCTTTCCGAGGTGTATACGTTTTGTGTCTCTGCCTTTTTTATATATGAGGAGTTTAGATCATGGATGAATTTGAACGTCTTTTGAATGCTTTTGGTTCTAATAAGTTGTCGCATGCATATTTGTTTGAAGGTGATGATGCGGAGTCTATGAAACAAGTTGCTATGGATTTTGCTAAGTTAATTTTGTGCCAAAATAATCAGCAGTGTGAGTTGAAGGTAGCAGGATTTAATCATCCAGATTTTATGTATGTAGCTTCTGATGAATCGAGCATTAAAAAGGAACAAGTTGAGCAACTCGTGCATCGTATGAATCAGCTTCCAATTGAGGGAGCGTATAAAGTATATATTATAGAAAGTTTTGAAAAACTGACGGTTCAAGGGGAAAATAGTATTTTAAAATTTTTAGAAGAACCTCCGAAAAATACAATAGCTATTTTAATCTCTACAAAGCCAGAACAAATATTAGATACTATTCATTCGAGATGCCAGCATGTTTACTTTAAGCCAATGAACAAAGCGCATTTTGTAGAACAATTGACAGAAGTCTCTGTATCGCGTCCTGTTGCTGAAATGTTGAGCACCTACACAACTCAACTTGAAGCTGCATTAACATTGAACGAAGAAAATGATTTAACAGCATTACGCAAAGTGATTGTGCATTGGTGTGAATTGCTCATTGAAAACAAACCGATGGCATTAATTGGAATTATCGAGTTGTTAAAGAACGCCAAAAACCGCAAGTTGCAGTTGTTAACATTGGCTGCAGTAAATGGTTTTTTTGAGGATATTATGCATGCTAAATTAAAAGCTGGTAAACACTATACATTTCAAGATTTAAGCAATGAAATTGAGCGATATGCTGAAGCATTAACATTACAACAAATGATAAGAATATATGACCAATTAACAGAAGCGCATAAGAAATTAATGCAAAATGTAAATCCAACATTAGTATTTGAACAAATTGTAATTAAGGGTGTGAGATAAATGCCAAAGATAGTAGGTGTACAGTTTCAACAAGCTGGGAAGTTAGAATATTATGCGCCTCAAGAATTAACTATCAAAGAAGACGACTGGGTGATTGTAGAATCAAAACGTGGCCTGGAATTAGGACTTGTTAAATGTCCACCTTGTCATGTTGCTGATGGCGATGTAACACTGCCCCTTAAAGAAGTCATACGTAAGGCTACACCTAAGGATATTGAAATATATAAACAAAATGCACAAGATGCTAAAGCAGCACTAACTTTGTGTCACGATTTCATTAAACAGTTAGAACTAGATATGCGTCTTGTTAACTGTGAATATACGTTGGACAAGTCTAAAATCATCTTTAATTTTACGGCAGATGATCGTATCGATTTTCGGAAGTTGGTAAAATTATTAGCGCAACAATTAAAAACACGTATAGAATTACGGCAAATTGGTGTGCGTGACGAAGCTAAGCTTTTGGGTGGTATTGGACCATGTGGCCGTTCACTATGTTGTTCTACGTTTTTAGGAGATTTTGAACCTGTATCTATTAAGATGGCGAAAGATCAAAATTTATCTTTAAATCCGACTAAAATTTCGGGTGCATGTGGCCGACTTATGTGCTGTTTGAAATATGAAAATGATTTATATGAAGAAGTACGAGCACAATTGCCAGATGTGGGAGAGAAAATTTCGACACCTGATGGACAAGGGCGCGTAGTAGCACTTAATATTTTAGATATTTCTATGCAGGTTAAAATTGATGGATTAGAGCAACCACTGGAATACAAAATGGAAGAAATTGAAGCGTTTAATTAAGGAGGTTTCATGACTTTTGGAGCGAAATGAATTATTTGAGCGGCTTGTGAGTCTGGAAGCAAACGTTAATGCGATAACGCAAGATATGAATGAGATAAAAGAAATGGCTGTAGCTTTAGTTGAAGAGAACGTTGCATTACATATTGAAAACGATAATTTAAAGCGCTTGATGGACAAAGATGAGCTTTCACAAAATAGTCAGCCTAAGACAAAGGAAGCCAAACAAGTCAAAAAACCATTACCCAGTAAGGATAACTTAGCAATGTTATATGCTGAAGGGTTTCATATATGTAAAGGTGAATTATTTGGAAAACATCGACAAGGCGAAGATTGCTTGCTTTGTATGGCAGTACTTAATGACTAATGACTCAGCGATATAAATGACAGGGTGTATATACAAACAACAGACGCTTAGGACTGCTGTTATTGTAACACCCGTTTTTTAGGAGCGACATAATGTTAAAAGCACATGAACGTATAGATTGTCTTATTAAAGAAAATTTGAAAGTAATACAAAACGACGACGTGTTTTCATTTTCAACTGATGCTTTATTATTAGGCTATTTTACTGAAGTAAGAAAAAAAGATACAATTATGGATTTGTGTTCTGGAAATGGTGTCATACCGCTACTATTATCTGCGAAAGGTACACAACAAATAGATGCGATGGAAATACAAATACAGTTAGTCGATATGGCGCGTCGAAGCTTTAAATATAACCATCTAGAAAATCGATTAACGTTGTTTCATATGGATTTAAAAGAGACGACGCAATATTTCAAACCCTCACAATATTCTCTTGTGACATGTAACCCACCTTATTTTAAAATAAATCAACAGCATCAACACCAAAAAGAAGCACATAAAATCGCACGGCATGAGATTATGTGTACACTCAGTGATTGCATGAAGGCTGCGCAACATCTACTTAAGCAGGGCGGGCGATTAATGATGGTACATCGAGCAGAAAGGCTTATGGATGTCTTAACTGAAATGAGACAAGTAAACATTGAACCGAAACGCTTACATTTAATTTATAGTAAAAAAGGCAAAACAGCCCAAACGATTGTTGTGGAAGGTCGAAAAAGTGGAAAGCAAGGGTTAGAACTATGTGCACCGTTTTATATTTATAATGAAGACGGTAGTTACTCGGATGAGATGAAAGAGGTTTATTATGGATAAACATTTTGTATATATTGTGCAGTGTAAAGATTATAGTTTGTATACGGGTTATGCCAGAGATGTAGAAGCGCGAATTAAACAGCATAATCTAGGAAAAGGGGCCAAATATACAAAGGCAAGACGCCCAGTAGTCTTAGTTTATCAAGAAATGTACGATACGAAATCAGAAGCACTAAAAAGAGAATATGAAATTAAGCAATTATCAAGAAAGCAAAAATTAGCATTATTTAAGGAGAGATAATATGGGGACTTTATATTTAGTCGGGACACCTATTGGCAATTTAGGAGATATTACATATCGCGCCGTTCAAGTTCTTAAAGATGTTGACTTAATAGCCTGTGAAGATACTAGAGTGACTCGTAAATTATGTTCGCACTATGCGATTGATACCCCATTAAAATCTTATCATGAGCATAATAAAGAACAACAAACGAACTATTTAATAGAGCAATTACAAAATGGTTTAGATATCGCCTTAGTATCAGATGCAGGATTACCATTAATCAGTGATCCAGGTTATGAACTCGTAGTGGAAGCAAGAGAACAGCAGCTTAATGTTGTGCCTATTCCTGGTGCTAATGCTGGTTTAACTGCTTTGATGGCAAGTGGACTGCCATCTTACATCTATACATTTATAGGTTTTTTGCCACGCAAAGAAAAAGATAAAATTTCCGTATTACAAGAACGTATGTACCAAGAAGCAACAATAATTATTTATGAGTCACCTTATCGAGTGATACAAACACTAAAGGCGATTCAAAGTATCGATGCAAAGCGACGGGTGACCATTGGTAGAGAGCTTACTAAAAAGTTTGAAGAAATCATCACACTTGATATTGATTCAATGATAGCGATGGTTGAACAAGACAAAATCCCTCAAAAAGGGGAATTTGTAATGTTAATTGAAGGGGCAAAGGCTTTGAAAGATAAGCAATGGTATGAAGAGATGACGATTCAAGAACATGTTACACACTATATTAAAAAACAACAGGTTAAGCCTAAAAAAGCAATTAAAATGGTGGCAGAAGATCGAAATATGAAGACAAGTGATGTTTACGATATCTATCATCAACTTAACGCAGAATAAATTATATTGAAATACCCATGAATTGCTGATTTTATGGTAATGTAGAAAAGATATAACGTTACTGTTTTTAGATAATGTATAATGAAGCTATAGAATTTATAGGTATATCTATATACTGATATAAGACAGTTAACATTCTGAAGATCGACATATCCATGTGCGACTTCATTGAAAAGGAAAATAATGTTAGATAACATTGATAGTGTAAGAGAATAGGAGGACCCAGTGATGGCGAAAGAGACATTTTATATTACAACCCCAATTTATTATCCAAGTGGGAATTTACATATTGGACATGCGTATTCAACGGTAGCAGGTGACGTAATTGCCAGATATAAACGCATGCAAGGATATGATGTGCGTTATTTAACAGGTACAGATGAACATGGACAAAAAATTCAAGAAAAAGCACAAAAAGCTGGTAAAACAGAATTAGAATATTTAGATGATATGATTGCAGGAATTAAAAGTTTATGGAGCAAACTTGAAATTTCAAATGATGACTTTATTAGAACAACAGAACAACGCCATAAACAAGTGGTTGAGAAAGTCTTTGAACGTTTACTTAAACAAGGCGATATTTATCTAGGTGAATATGAAGGTTGGTATTCTGTTCCTGATGAAACTTACTATACAGAACCACAACTTGTTGATCCTATATATGAAAATGGCAAAATCGTTGGCGGAAAAAGTCCGGATTCAGGACACGAAGTTGAACTTGTAAAAGAAGAAAGCTATTTCTTTAATATTAGCAAGTATACGGATCGTTTATTAGAATTTTACGATCAAAATCCGGATTTTATTCAACCACCATCTCGAAAAAATGAAATGATTAATAATTTTATCAAACCAGGTTTGGAAGATTTAGCTGTATCACGTACGTCTTTTGATTGGGGTGTTCGAGTGCCATCTAACCCTAAACATGTTGTTTATGTATGGATTGATGCACTTGTGAACTATATATCTTCACTAGGCTATTTATCAGATGATGATGCACTTTTCCAAAAATATTGGCCTGCAGACGTGCATTTAATGGCAAAAGAAATTGTACGTTTCCACTCTATTATTTGGCCAATTTTACTTATGGCATTAGATTTACCATTACCTAAAAAAGTGTTTGCGCACGGTTGGATTTTAATGAAAGACGGTAAAATGAGTAAATCGAAAGGGAATGTTGTAGATCCTAATGTGCTCATCGATCGTTACGGTTTAGATGCGACGCGTTATTACTTAATGCGTGAGTTGCCATTTGGTTCAGACGGTGTCTTCACACCAGAAGCATTTGTTGAACGTACAAACTATGATTTAGCAAATGACTTAGGCAATTTAGTTAATCGAACTATTTCGATGATTAATAAATATTTCCAAGGCGAACTTCCAGCTTATACGGGTCCAAAACATGAGTTGGATGATGCAATGGAAGCACTTGCACTTGAAACAGTAAAAGACTTTAATGATAACATGGAAAGCTTCCAATTTTCAGTTGCGTTAGCTACTGTTTGGAAATTGATAAGTCGTACCAATAAATATATTGACGAAACAACGCCATGGGTATTAGCTAAAGACGATAGTCAAAAGGATATGTTAGCCAATGTAATGGCACACTTGATTGAAAATATTCGTTTTGCAACAGTGTTATTGCGTCCGTTCTTAACGCATGCACCTAGAGAAGTCTTTAAACAATTAAATATTAATAGTCCAGAGTTGTTTGAATTGGCAAGCCTTGAACGTTACGGTGCACTAAAACAAGCTGTTATGGTTACTGAAAAGCCATCACCAATTTTCCCGAGACTAGATACAGAAGCTGAAATTGCATATATCAAAGCGTCTATGCAACCACCTAAATCTGAAAAAGTTGAACACGAGGCACCTAGTAAAGCACAAATTAATATTAAAGATTTCGATAAAGTAGAAATTAAAGCAGCAACGATTACGGATGCTGAAAATGTGAAAAAATCAGATAAATTGTTAAAAATTCAAGTTGATTTGGGAACTGAACAACGCCAAATTGTTTCAGGCATCGCTAAATTTTATAAACCAGAAGACATAATTGGTAAGAAAGTAGCTGTCGTTACGAATTTGAAACCAGCAAAATTAATGGGCCAAAGATCAGAAGGTATGATTTTATCAGCTGAAAAAGACGATGTTTTAACATTAGTAAGTTTACCTAACGCCATCGCTAATGGCGCGGTGATTAAGTAAAATTTGAAGCTTTAGGAGAGATATGATGTTAATCGATACACATGTGCATTTGAATGATGAACAATATGATGAAGATTTAAGCGAAGTGATTTCACGCGCACAACAGGCAGGTGTAGACCGTATGTTTGTCGTTGGTTTTGATACGGCTACCATTGAACGTGCGATGGAATTAATCGAACAATATGACTTTTTATATGCCATTATAGGATGGCATCCGGTTGATGCGATTGATTTTACTGAAGCGCGCTTAAGTTGGATTGAAACGCTTGCTGAGCATCCTAAAGTTATCGGTATTGGTGAAATGGGATTAGACTATCATTGGGATAAATCTCCAGCGGATGTTCAAAAAGAAGTTTTTAGAAAGCAAATTGCATTAGCTAAACGTGTTAAGTTGCCAATCGTCATTCATAATCGGGAAGCAACACAAGATTGTGTGGATATTCTACTTGAAGAACATGCTGAAGAAGTAGGTGGTATTATGCATAGTTTTAGTGGTTCTCCTGAAATTGCAGATGTGGTCATTAATAAACTGAATTTTTATATTTCACTAGGTGGTCCTGTTACTTTTAAAAATGCGAAACAACCTAAAGAAGTTGCGAAACATGTGCCAATGGAACGTTTGTTAGTTGAAACAGATGCGCCTTATTTATCGCCACATCCTTATAGAGGTAAGCGTAACGAGCCAGAACGTGTTACCCTAGTGGCGCAACAAATTGCAGAATTAAGAGGGATGACATATGAAGATGTATGTCGTCAAACTACAGAAAATGCGGAACGTTTATTTAACTTAAAGTAATATTTCTTTACATTGGGGTAAGACAATCCATCTTGTCTTGCTCCTTTTAATTATTATAAATATAAAATTAATGTGAATTCGATGTGGTTTGCTTTAAAATAACTAATGAACAGTAAAAATAAAGAAGGGTTAAATCATAGTGAGAATAAATGAGTTTATAGTTGTAGAGGGACGCGATGATACGGAGCGCGTAAAGTTAGCAGTAGAATGCGATACAATTGAAACAAATGGCAGTGCCATCAATAGAGATACATTAAATGTAATTCGACATGCACAAGAAACTAGAGGTGTTATAGTACTAACAGATCCTGATTTCCCAGGTGATAAAATTCGCCATACGATTACAGAGCATGTATCTGGAGTAAAACACGCTTATATAGATAGAGAAAAAGCTAAAAATAAGCGTGGGAAAATTGGTGTTGAGCATGCAAAACCAGAAGATATTAGAGCCGCACTAATGCATGTAAGTTCACCCTTTGAAGAAGCAATAGAAACAATCGATAAAAGCGTATTACTCGAGCTAGGGCTAATCATTGGTAAAGATGCGCGTCGAAAGCGAGAAGTGATTGGTAGAAAACTTCACATTGGTCATTCAAATGGTAAACAATTATTGAAAAAATTAAATGCATTTGGTTATACAGAAGCGGATGTACGCCAGGCATTAGGTCTTGAGAAGGAGCGAGATGAATAATGGAGAATAAAGATATTGCAACACCATCCAGAACTAAAGAACTGTTAACGCGCTTTGGATTTAACTTTAAAAAGAGTTTAGGACAAAACTTCTTAGTTGATGTAAACATCATCCATAAAATTATTGATGCCAGTGATATTGATGAACGTACCGGAGTTATTGAAATTGGACCGGGAATGGGTTCATTAACAGAGCAACTAGCTAAAAAAGCAAAACAGGTTATCGCATTTGAAATTGATCAACGTCTTATCCCGGTGCTAGATTATACGCTGGCACCATACGAAAATGTGACTGTGATTAATGAAGATATATTGAAAGCCGATATAGCAGCAGCTGTGCACACATATTTAAATGATTGTGAAAAGATTATGGTGGTTGCAAATTTACCATACTACATTACTACGCCAATTCTACTCAATTTAATGCAGCAAGATATTCCAATTGATGGATATGTCGTTATGATGCAAAAAGAAGTAGGAGAGCGCTTGAATGCGACTGTAGGAACAAAAGCTTATGGATCATTATCTATCGTGACACAATATTATACTGAAACAAGCAAAGTAGTAACAGTGCCGAAAAGTGTCTTTATGCCACCGCCCAATGTAGACTCTATTGTCGTAAAATTAATGCAGCGCTCACAACCTCTTGTAGATATAGATGATGAAACAGCATTCTTTAAATTGGCTAAAGCTGCATTTGCGCAACGTCGAAAAACAATTAATAACAATTACCAAAATCACTTTAAAGATGGCAAAAAACATAAAGAAGCTATATTATCTTGGCTTAACGCTGCTGAAATTGATCCTAAACGACGAGGTGAAACACTTTCGATACAAGATTTCGCACGTTTGTATAAAGAAAAGAAAAAATACCCTGAATTAGCTAATTAAACTGTTGACAAAAGCGTTGGACATTGATAAAATTTAAATTTTATTTGACGAAAAGGCTATGAATATGGTAAGATATACTTTGTAGCGAGGTGGAGCAATATGCCAAAATCAATTTTGGACATCAAAAATTCTATTGATTGTCATTTAGGAAATCGTATTGTACTTAAAGCCAACGGTGGTCGTAAAAAAACAATTGAACGTTGTGGGGTATTAAAAGAGACTTATCCATCAGTTTTCATTGTTGAATTAGACCAAGATAAGCATAACTTTGAAAGAGTATCTTATACATACACGGATGTGCTAACAGAGAATGTACAAGTTTCATTTGAAGAGGATAATCATCAAGAAGCAGTTGCACACTAATAAAGATATAAGTAAATAATTATTATTCAATTTGAGCGAGAGGTCAACGCAAGATTAAATTGAATAAGAAGATATAAGCGTTAATGCAAAAAGCATAGCGCTTTTTTATATGTAAAATTCCGTATATTATTTTTCAAAAGACAATGTTTATTAAGTTTTTAGAGAAATATGTATAGTTTTAATCAAATATTTGGCTCCTTTATGTTAAAATCATCTTATTAATATATTGAAGAGAGGGGCGGAAAAATGATATATGAAACGGCTCCTGCCAAGATAAATTTTACGCTCGACACCCTTTTCAAAAGAGATGACGGCTATCATGAAATTGCAATGATTATGACGACGGTTGATTTAAATGATAGACTATCATTTAAAAAACGTACGGATAATAAGATTATTGTCGACATTGAGCACAACTATGTGCCTAATGATAGTAAAAATTTAGCTTATAGAGCTGCCGAATTAATGACACATACTTATGGGATTCAGCAAGGTGTAACGATAGCGATTGATAAAGACATTCCGGTATCAGCTGGTTTAGCTGGAGGTTCAGCAGATGCTGCTGCAACGATGAGAGGTATGAATCGCCTGTTCGACTTGGGTTTAACATTGCATGATTTAGCTCAATTGGGTATTCAAATTGGCACAGATGTACCGTTTTGTATTTATAATCAAACCGCTTTATGTACTGGCTTAGGTGAGAAGATTGAATTTTTAAACAAACCGCCAGCGACATGGGTAGTTTTAGCTAAACCAGATTTAGGTATTTCATCGCCAGACGTTTTTAAAGCTTTAGATTTAAATATTGCGCATGCCGTTCACACAGAAGCGTGCAAGGCAGCGATTAAACATGGTGACTATCAAAAGTTATGCCACAGTCTTTCTAATCGCTTGGAATTAGTCTCTATGGCTATGCACCCAGAAATAAAAAAGATTAAAAATAACATGCTTCAATGTGGTGCAGATGGCGCTTTAATGAGTGGTAGTGGACCAACTGTTTATGCATTAGCACAAAAAGAAAGTCAAGCTAAGAAAATATATAATGCAGTAAACGGCTGTTGTAATGAAGTTTATTTAGTAAGATTACTAGGATAGGAAGGTTGAGACAATGCGTTATAAACGAAGTGAGCGTATTGTGTTTATGACACAATATCTAATGAACCACCCCAATGAATTAATACCTTTAACATTTTTCGTTAAAAAATTTAAACAAGCAAAATCATCAATTAGCGAAGATGTACAAATTATTAAGAATACCTTTTTAAAAGAAAGACTAGGCACAGTCATTACGACGGCAGGAGCAAGTGGTGGTGTGACCTATAAACCAATGATGAGTAAAGAAGAAGCGGCAGAAGTTATCGATGACGTGATTCATTTATTGGATGAGAAAAATCGTTTATTGCCAGGCGGATATTTATTCTTATCAGACTTAGTAGGGAACCCTACATTATTGAATAGAGTTGGTAAATTAATTGCAACAATATACATGGATGAACAACTTGATGCAGTTGTGACAATAGCGACAAAAGGGATTTCACTTGCCAACGCGGTAGCAAACGTATTAAATTTACCTGTAGTAGTCATTCGCAAGGATAACAAAGTGACTGAAGGCTCAACAGTATCCATTAACTACGTTTCAGGTTCATCAAGAAAAATAGAAACAATGGTGCTATCGAAATGTACATTAGAAGAAAATTCTAATGTGTTGGTTGTCGATGACTTTATGAGAGCTGGTGGCTCAATTAATGGTGTGATGAATCTCATGAATGAGTTTAAAGCACATGTAAAAGGGGTATCAGTACTTGTAGAATCAAAAGAAGTTAAACAACGATTGATTGAAGATTATACTTCCTTGGTCAGATTATCTGATGTTGATGAATATAATCAAGAGTTTAACGTTGAGCAAGGTAATATTTTGTCTAAATTTTCTTAAAAGGAGTAATTACATCATGAAAACGATTAACGCTAATAGCGCACCTGAAGCTATAGGGCCTTATTCACACGCAACGGCTGTGAATGGTTTGGTATTTACATCTGGACAGCTACCATTGAATTCTAATGGTCAATTGGTAAGTGAGGATGTGCAAGAACAAACTAAACAAGTACTAGAAAATTTAAAAGTTGTGCTCAATGAAGCAGGTGCAGACTTTAATTCTGTCATTAAATCAACAATTTTCATTGCTGATATGAATGAATTTCAACAAATCAATGAAGTATACGCAGATTATTTTAGTGAACATCAACCTGCGCGTAGCTGTGTTGAAGTTTCACGTTTACCTAAAGATGTTAAAGTTGAAATTGAACTAATAGCCAAAACTAAGGAATGATAATTTTCAATGTTGAATTGTAAAGCTTCTAAAAACCACAAAGAGAGATATATACTAGGGGGGCTCACTGCATGAAAGTGACAGATGTAAGACTTAGAAAAATAGAAACAGACGGTAGAATGAAAGCACTTGTTTCAATTACTTTAGATAAGGCATTCGTTATTCATGACTTACGCGTAATTGAAGGAAATTCTGGTCTGTTCGTCGCAATGCCAAGTAAACGTACACCAGATGGTGAATTCCGTGATATTGCACATCCGATTAATTCTGATATGAGACAGGAGATTCAGGATGCTGTGATGAAAGTATATGATGAAACTGATGAAGTAGTTCCAGATAAAAATGCCTCATCAGAACAATCAGAAGACAATGATTAATATATAATTGATATAAACTTTAGAACAGGTTCAACATAATGCGGATGTTGGACCTGTTTTTTTAAAATACAAGCACATTAACATTATTATTAACAAGATGATAAGCCATTTACGTTTCGTTAACAACATCTTATAAATCTTGAAAGTGGCGTAATAATTAAATTATAATAATGACGAAGTGTAATTTTTATTGGAGGGTTAGCATTCATGCAGAGATATGCGATTATATTAGCAGCTGGTAAAGGTACAAGAATGAAGTCGAAAAGGTATAAAGTACTACATGAGGTTGCTGGGAAGCCGATGATTGAGCATGTATTAACGAATGTTAAAGCATCAGGTGTAGATCAAGTTGTAACTGTTGTAGGCCATGGTGCAGATGAGGTCAAAGAAACATTAGGACATCAATCATTGTATAGTTTTCAAGCTGAACAACTAGGTACGGCACATGCCGTGAAAACGGCTCAAGACCACTTAAGCAGTAAAGAAGGAACGACACTAGTTGTATGCGGAGATACGCCACTGATAACTGCTGAAACGTTACAAGCATTAATCGAACACCATGAGCGAAATAAGGCCCATGTCACAGTATTATCTGCAACGGCGATTAACCCATTTGGATATGGACGTATTATTCGTAATGAGCAACAACAGCTGGAACGTATAGTTGAAGAAAAAGATGCATCGGCGGCCGAAAAAACGATAAGTGAAATCAGTTCGGGTATTTTTGCTTTTGATAATCAAGTGCTCTTTGAAACGCTAAATCAGGTGCGAAATGACAATGCACAGGGAGAATATTATCTACCAGATGCAGTTGCCTTGATTTTACATAATCATGGTATTGCCGAAGTCTATCATACAGATGATTTTGATGAAATTATAGGTGTCAATGACCGTGTGATGCTTAGTCAAGCTGAAAAGGCGTTACAACAGCGCGTAAATGATTATCATATGCGAAATGGCGTAACTTTGATTGATCCAACTCAAACATATATTGCACCAGACGTTGAAATTGGTATGGATACGGTTATTGAACCTGGTGTAAGAATTACTGGGACAACAACGATTGGAGAAAATGTACATGTAGGTCAATATTCTGAAATTCATAATAGTAAGATTGCTGCACATGTCGAAATCAAGCAATCGGTGATTAACGATTCTGAAGTGGGCGCGTATACGAAAGTAGGGCCATTTGCACAATTACGTCCTGGTTCTAACCTGGGCAAAGATGTCAAGGTAGGTAACTTTGTTGAAGTTAAGAAAGCGGAGCTGAAAGATGGTGCAAAAGTATCTCACTTGAGCTATATTGGTGATGCTGAAGTCGGAGAACGTACAAATATTGGTTGTGGCTCTATCACTGTGAATTATGATGGCATAAATAAATTCCGTACAGTGATTGGAAGGGATGCCTTTATTGGATGTAATACTAATCTTATTGCACCAGTTACTGTTGGTGATGGCTCGCTCATTGCTGCTGGATCAACAATCACAGATGATATTCCTAATGATAGCTTAGCGCTTGCAAGAGCACGTCAAATCACTAAAGAAGGATATGTAAAAAAATAATACTAACAATCTAGAATATACTTTACGAACTGTAATCGTTATTCCGAATTGTCGAAATTAATAAATTTTAGTATGAATTTGATTGAGTCATAGTAAAAGACGCGTTTTTTATATATAATATGTATGCATAGAAAATAATTGGAGGACTATAAATGTTAAATAATGAATACAAGAATTCATCTTTAAAGATCTTTTCTCTTAAAGGAAATGAACCTTTGGCACAAGAAGTAGCTGATCGTGTAGGGATTGAATTAGGGAAGTGCTCTGTAAAACGTTTTAGTGATGGCGAAATTCAAATTAATATTGAAGAAAGCATCCGAGGATGTGACGTCTTTATTATTCAACCAACATCATATCCAGTCAACTTACATTTAATGGAATTGCTCATTATGATTGATGCATGCAAACGTGCGTCAGCAGCGAATATTAATATTGTGGTACCTTATTATGGATACGCACGTCAAGACAGAAAAGCACGTAGCCGTGAACCTATTACAGCAAAGTTAGTAGCTAATTTAATTGAAACAGCTGGTGCAAATCGCATGATCGCTTTAGACTTACATGCGCCACAAATTCAAGGCTTCTTTGACATTCCGATTGATCATTTGATGGGTGTTCCTATTATTGGTCAACATTTCCAAAATGATCCAAACATAAATCCAGAAGAGTGTGTCGTTGTTTCACCAGATCATGGTGGTGTAACGCGTGCGCGCAAACTTGCTGACATTTTAAAAACTCCAATTGCAATTATCGATAAACGTCGCCCTAAACCTAATGTTGCAGAAGTTATGAATATCGTTGGAGATATTGAAGGGCGCACCGCAATTATTATCGATGATATTATTGATACAGCTGGAACGATAACTTTAGCTGCACAAGCGTTAAAAGATAAAGGTGCGAAAGAAGTATATGCATGTTGTACACACCCAGTACTGTCTGGTCCGGCTAAAGAACGTATCGAAAATTCAGCGATTAAAGAACTTATTGTGACAAATTCAATCTTATTAGATGAAAATCGCAAACCAGCAAATACGAAGCAATTATCTGTTGCTGGACTATTAGCACAAGCTATTGTCCGTGTATATGAACGAGAATCAGTAAGCGTCTTGTTTGATTAAGCCTAGTCACAGCAATTTGACTTCAAATTCATAAGCGTGTATAATACATTCGTTCGTGATTATACGAATGAAATAAACATTTGCAAGCAATGTTCGCATTGATGGGCAAATGAGGAGTGCTCTGTAAGAGAGCAAAATTCGAAAGGTGGAAATCAGAATGGCTTCATTAAAGTCAATCATCCGTCAAGGTAAACAAACTCGTTCAGAACTTAAAAAGATTAGAAGTTTAGGTAAAGTTCCTGCAGTTGTTTACGGTTATAGTACAAAAAATACTTCTGTTAAAGTTGATGAAGTTGAATTCATCAAAGTTATCCGTGAAGTTGGTCGTAACGGGGTTATCGATTTAGGCGTTGGCTCTAAATCAATTAAAGTTATGGTGTCAGATTACCAATTTGATCCGTTAAAAAACCAAATTACACATATTGACTTCTTAGCTATTAACATGACTGAAGAACGTACAGTAGAAGTGCCTGTACACTTAGTTGGTGAAGCAGTGGGTGCTAAAGAAGGTGGCGTTGTTGAACAACCATTATTCTACTTACAAGTTACAGCTACACCAGAAAATATCCCAGAAGCAATTGAAGTAGACGTTACTGACTTACAAATTAACGACAGCTACACAGTAGCAGATGTTAAAGTAACAGGTGACTACACTATTGAAGATGAACCAGAAACTTCAATCGTAACAGTAGTTCCACCAACTGAAGAACCAACTGAAGAAGAAGTGGAAGCTATGGAAGGCGATGCTGCTACGCCAGAACCAGAAGTTGTAGGAGAATCTAAAGAAGACGAAGAAGCTGAAGAATAAAGCTTATAACATTATTGTTTAGCTAATTGTACGATTTACAATTAATAGCTTATAGTGAGCCAAGTTAATTGTGATGTATAAAAGCGACGAATCATCGTCTTATATGAGCACTAAACTTATCAACATAAGTTTAGTGCTTTTTTGTGTTATGATGATGAATGATATAAAATAGTGTGTATCTTTAAAAAGTAAAGAATCAACTTATTTTAATAATGATAACCATATAATAATAGAATTAGAAAAACATACATGAGTGAGTCAATCTAAATAAATGCATCATGTATGGTACATTAATTTACAATTTGGCATGGAGGTTTCAACATATGAAATGTATTGTTGGTCTTGGAAATATAGGCAAACGATTCGAACATACAAGACACAATATTGGTTTTGAAGTGGTAGATTATCTTTTAGATAAATACAATTTTAATTTAGATAAACAAAAATTCAAAGGTGCATATACCATTGAGCGTATTGGTAATGATAAAGTCATGTTTATCGAACCAATGACAATGATGAATTTATCGGGGCAAGCAGTTGGGCCTTTAATGGATTATTACAATGTAGCAATAGATGAACTTATCGTGCTTTATGATGATTTAGATCTTAACCAAGGTCAAGTCAGATTAAGACAAAAGGGTAGTGCAGGTGGTCATAATGGTATGAAATCGATTATTCAACATTTAGGCACGGAGCAATTTAAGCGTATTCGCATCGGTGTTGGTAGACCGACTAATGGCATGTCAGTACCTGATTATGTATTACAAAAATTTTCAAAAGAAGAAATGATGACAATGGATCATGTAGTTGAACATGCAGCTCAAGCAGTAGAAGCATTTATCGATACGTCACGCTTTGACCATGTCATGAATAACTTTAATGGTGACGTCAATTGAAATCAGTGATAGCAGAATACATCCAACAAGATAAACGTTTCCAAGAATTAGATCAGGTATTTGGGCAAGAAAATATTTTAGTCACTGGATTATCTCCATCGGCTAAAGCTACAATTATCGCGGAAAAATATCTTACTGACCATAAGCAAATGCTCCTTATAACAAATAATCTCTACCAAGCAGATAAATTAGAAACAGATTTATTGCAGTATATTGATTCGGCAGAAGTATACAAATATCCTGTACAAGATATTATGACAGAAGAATTTTCAACCCAAAGCCCTCAACTTATGAGCGAACGCGTACGCACACTTACTGCGTTAGCACAAAATGAGAAAGGGTTATTTATCGTGCCATTAAATGGTTTGAAAAAATGGCAAACACCTATAGACATATGGCAAGCACATCAAATCCATTTACATATTGGTCAAGATATTGATGTGGCACATTTACTACAGCAACTTGTGAACATGGGGTATCGCCGTGAATCTGTTGTTTCCCATATCGGTGAATTCTCAGTGCGTGGTGGTATTATCGACATCTATCCGTTGATTGGCGAACCGGTAAGAATCGAGTTGTTTGATACGGAAGTCGACTCAATTCGAGATTTTGATATTGAAACCCAACGTTCCAATAATAATTTAGATGGTGTCTCAATCACTTCTGCAAGTGACTATGTCATCACTGATGATGTCATTAAGCATTTACAAAGCAATTTAAAAGCTGCATATGAAGACACACGTCCAAAAATTGAAACATCGGTAAGGAATGACTTGAAAGAAACCTATGAAAGTTTCAATCTTATAGACACGACAGCCGTCGACCACCAATTATTACGACGTTTAGTTGCATTTATGTATGAAACGCCTGCTACTTTGATTGATTATTTTCAACAAGATGCCATTGTCGTAGTTGATGAATATAATCGTATCAAAGAAACAGAAGAAACGTTGACCACTGAAGTCGAGGACTTTATTCATAATTTAATAGAAAGTGGTAATGGTTTTATTGGGCAAACTTTTATGCAATATGACGGTTTTGAACATTTATTAACTCATTTTCCAGTGGCATACTTCACACTGTTTACATCCTCAATGACTGTTAAATTAGCTGATATTATCAAGTTTTCTTGTAAGCCAGTGCAACAGTTTTATGGACAATATGATATTATGCGTTCTGAGTTTCAACGCTACGTACAAAATGACTATACGATTGTAGTCTTGGTAGAAACAGAAACAAAGGTAGAACGTATTCAGGCAATGCTAAACGAAATGCATATTCCTACCGTTAAAAATATTCACAGCGGTATTGCCAGTGGACAAGCTATTGTGACGGAAGGAAGTTTATCTGAAGGTTTTGAACTACCTTATATGCAACTCGTGGTAATTACTGAACGAGAATTGTTTAAAACAAAACAGAAGAAACAGCGCAAACGTTCTAAGACAATATCAAATGCTGAAAAAATAAAATCATATCAAGATTTAAAAGTAGGTGACTATGTAGTTCATGTACATCACGGGGTAGGCCGCTATTTAGGTGTAGAAACACTTGAAGTTGGGGATGTTCATCGCGACTATATAAAATTACAATATAAAGGTACAGATCAATTATTTGTTCCAGTTGACCAAATGGATCAAGTCCAAAAATATGTTGCTTCAGAAGACAAATCGCCTAAATTAAATAAACTTGGTGGCTCTGAATGGAAGAAAACCAAAGCCAAGGTACAACAAAGCGTTGAAGATATTGCTGAAGAATTGATTGCTTTATATAAAGAACGAGAAATGTCAGTAGGTTACCAATTTGGAGAAGATACAGCTGAGCAACAAGCTTTTGAATTAGACTTTCCATATGAGTTAACACCTGATCAAGCAAAATCGATTGAAGAAATTAAAGCAGATATGGAACTACAAAAACCAATGGATCGTCTGTTATGTGGTGATGTTGGCTATGGTAAGACTGAAGTAGCGATTCGTGCAGCTTTTAAAGCAGTAATGGAAGGTAAACAGGTTGCATTTTTAGTTCCAACGACGATTCTTGCTCAACAACATTACGAAACATTGATTGAGCGAATGCAAGATTTCCCGGTTGAAATTCAACTTGTCAGTCGGTTTAGAACGGCGAAAGAGGTTAGAAAGACGAAAGAAGGGTTGAAGTTTGGTTATGTTGATATCGTTGTAGGGACACACAAGCTACTAAGCAAAGATATTCGATATAAGGATTTAGGGTTGCTTATTGTAGATGAAGAGCAACGATTTGGTGTTCGCCATAAAGAACGTATTAAGACATTGAAAACGAATGTTGATGTCTTAACACTAACAGCAACACCTATACCAAGAACGCTGCATATGAGTATGCTTGGTGTGCGTGATTTGTCAGTAATTGAAACGCCACCAGAAAACCGCTTCCCAGTTCAAACATATGTGCTAGAACAAAATACGAATTTTATTAAAGAAGCATTAGAGCGCGAACTATCTAGAGATGGTCAGGTGTTCTATTTATACAATAAAGTTCAGTCGATATATGAAAAGCGTGAACAACTACAAATGCTCATGCCTGAAGCAAGTATTGCTGTAGCACATGGACAAATGACTGAACGGGATTTAGAAGAAACTATGCTAAGTTTTATCAATGGAGACTACGATATATTAGTAACAACTACGATTATAGAGACAGGTGTGGATGTACCAAATGCCAATACATTGATTATTGAAGAAGCAGATCGATTTGGTTTAAGTCAATTGTATCAATTAAGAGGACGTGTTGGACGTTCGAGTCGTATCGGTTATGCTTATTTCTTACATCCGGCAAATAAAGTATTAACCGAAACAGCTGAAGATCGTTTGCAAGCGATTAAGGAATTTACAGAGCTAGGATCTGGTTTCAAGATTGCGATGCGCGATTTAAATATTCGTGGTGCGGGTAACTTATTAGGTAAACAGCAACATGGCTTTATCGATTCAGTTGGATTTGATCTATATTCACAAATGTTAGAAGAAGCAGTAAATGAAAAACGCGGTATAACTGAAGAAACGCCAGATACACCTGAAGTAGAGATGGTATTAAATTTAGATGCCTATCTGCCAGCAGAATATATTCAAAACGAACAGGCTAAAATTGAGATATATAAAAAGTTAAGAAAAGTTGAAAATGAGGCACAACTTGACGATATTAGAGATGAATTGATGGATCGTTTTAATGATTATCCGATAGAAGTTGAACGTTTACTTGATAGTGTACAAATTAAGATACATGCATTACGTGCTGGGGTAACCTTGATAAAAGATCAAGGAAAAACAGTGGATATTACATTATCGGTGCAAGGAACGAAAGACATCGATGGTGAAGCATTGTTTAAACAAACACAACCGCTTGGTCGAGCTATGAAAGTAGGTGTTCAAGACGGGGTGATGAAAGTTACTTTGAAAAAATCAACACAATGGCTTGAGAATTTAAAATTTTTAGTGAAATGTCTAGAAGAAAGTAGAGTTATTAAAGATGAAGACGAAATCCGCATTTAGTGGTGTAGTGGTACTGACTGGTGCGCTCATTGTTGTCAAAGTATTAAGTGCACTTTATCGTGTACCGTATCAAAATGTATTGGGTGATGAAGGATTGTATGCCTATCAGCAAATATATCCTATTGTTGCGTTAGGCATGATATTATCAATGAATGCAATTCCTAGTGCAGTAACGCAAACTTTAGGTGGACATGGTACGGCGCAAAGATATTCAATGGTGCTTCGATATTTGCAGATAGTAGCTATTTTTATTACTGCATTATTATTTCTGTTAGCGCATCCAATGGCATGGATGATGGGAGATGTTCATCTAGAAACAATGATTAGAGCAGCAAGTTTAAGTTTCTTATTTGTTGGGGTTTTAGGCGTATTAAGAGGTCATTATCAAAGTCAACAATTAATGACTATTCCAGCAATTTCCCAGGTAATAGAGCAGATAATTCGAGTTACAGTTATCTTTGTAGCGATAGGATTATTTATACTTTATGGAAGAACGATTTATCAAGCTGGCATGCTTGCAATTTTAGGTTCATCGGTTGGTTTTCTAGGTTCAAGTCTTTATTTAATCTATCATCGGCCGTTTAAATATATGCGTCAGCTAGATACGATGACCATACCTTGGCGCCGACTATTGTTAGCAGTTATGGTGTTCGCTATAAGTCAACTATTAGTTATTTTATGGCAGTTCATCGACAGTTTTACAGTAGTACACATGTTAAAATCAAACCATTTATCATTTCATGAAGCGATTAAGCAAAAAGGCATCTATGATCGTGGCGCATCATTTATTCAAATGGGCTTAATTGTCACAACAACTTTTAGTTTTGTGTTGATTCCGTTATTAACATGTGCGTTGCAAGAACAACAATGGAATTTAATGAATCGTTATGCGAATGCCTCTCTGAAAATTACTATATTAATTAGTAGTGCTGCCGCAGTAGGATTAGTTAATTTATTACCATTGATGAATCAAGTTTTTTTTAAAACCAACAGTTTAGTCATAACGCTAAGTGTTTATATGATAACGGTAATATTGGTATCATTAATTATGATGTATATTGCTTTATTACAAGTGTTTAATGAGGTTGCAACGGTGATGATTAGTGTTGGTATTGGTTTAATCGTTAAAGGGCTGTTAAATATTATGTTGATTTATCAATTAGGAATTTTAGGTGCCAGTGTGAGTACCGTCTTGTCTTTAAGTGTGACAGGTTTGATTTGCCATCAGCGTGTAACGACACGTTATAAAATGCAAGGAATGGGTCGATTCTTTATTAAATTATTGGCAAGCATGTTAGTTATGAGTCTTGTCGTGCAAGCTGTGATGTGGCTTATTCCTACAACGGGACGCATTGGTGGATTACTTGAACTTCTAATTGCGGCATTTGCAGGAGTTGGGATATTTACCTGGCTTATAGCTGAATGGCGTATGTTAAGCTATAGAGAACTAAAACACTTACCTTATGGAGATAAATTATATCATTTTAAAACAAGGAGTCGACGATAATATGACGCATAAGATTACAATTATTGGTCTTGGAAATTATGGTTTAGACGATTTACCATTAGGAATATATCGATTTATTCAACAACAAGACTGTGTATATGCACGAACGTTAGCACATCCTGTTATAGAAGCATTGCGTGAGGATATACATTTTGAAACGTTTGATGATATCTATGAAGCACATCAATCTTTTGAAGATGTTTATCAAACCATTGTCGATCGTTTATTAGAATTGGCACAACAACAAGACGTCATTTATGCGGTGCCCGGTCATCCTTATGTTGCAGAAACAACGACGATGCTATTGTTAGAAGCGGAGAAGCAACGAGATGATGTCAGTGTGAATGTACTTGGAGGGAAAAGTTTTATCGATGATATTTTTGCCGCGGTAAAAATTGATCCGAATGATGGCTTTACAATGTTGGATGGTACAGATATACAGCCAGAACGTTTGAATGTGCGCACAGCTACAATCATTACACAAGTTTATAGTAATATGGTAGCTGCAGATTTGAAAATTACTTTGATGGAACGCTATCCGGATGATTACCATGTTAAAATCGTTGATGGTGCGCATGGTGATAATGCACAAATAACGGAGTTACCGCTCTACGAATTAGACCGTGATGCATCTTATTTTAATAATCTAACTAGTGTTTTTGTACCTGCAGTTGAAGACGAGCGTGTGCTATATTCAGACTTTGATTTTGCGGTACAAACCATTGACACACTTGTCGATGATGACCACGGTTGTCCTTGGGATAAAGCGCAAACACATGCCTCATTGAAACGCTATTTACTAGAAGAAACATTTGAATTATTTGAAGCGATTGATAATAAAGATGATTGGCATATGATTGAAGAACTTGGTGATATTTTACTACAAGTATTATTACATACGAGTATTGGTAAATAAGAAGGCTATATGGATATACGTGAAGTTATTGACGGCTTAAATGCTAAAATGATTCGACGTCACCCTCATATCTTTGGAGAACAACATGCAGAAACAATAGATGATTTAAATACTATTTGGCTAGAGGCGAAACAACAAGAAGGCAAAACACCACGCGTCAAATTCGAGAAAGTATTTGCAGACCACTTCATGTCGTTGTATGATAAAACCAAAAATAAAGACTTTGATGAAAATATGCTCAAAGCCTATTTACAGCAAGGAGAGGCAGAGTCATGAGATTAGATAAATATTTAAAGGTATCACGTTTAGTAAAACGACGTACCTTGGCTAAAGAAATCAGTGACCAAGGTCGTATTACTGTTAATGGTAACGTTGCTAAAGCAGGTACAGATGTTAAGGTTGAAGATGAATTAGTCATTCGCTTTGGTCAAAAGTTAGTTACAGTTAAAGTAACTGCATTAAATGAACATGCAACAAAAGAAAATGCTAAAGGCATGTATGAATTGATCAAAGAAGAACGTATTAAAAATGAACCACAATTTGATGAATAATGGCTTAAAGGAGGTAACAAGCATTGGATAAAAAAGTAGAACAAATAGGTAATCAGTACACATCACAAAGAAACAAACAAAAGCAACGAAATAAGATGAAAATGCGTATTGTTCGCCGTAGAATTACAGTGTTTGGTGGTATACTATTAGCCATTATATTAATGTTAATTATCGTGCTTGTCCTTCAAAAGCAAAGTAATAGTGAAGATGCTGCTGAACGAAAACATAAAGAAGAACAATTTCAAAAACAACAAGATGAAGAAATTGCATTAAAAGAAGAACTGAGTAATTTGAACGATTCGGATTACGTAGAGAAAATTGCGCGTGATGATTACTATTTGAGTAATAAAGGAGAGGTTATCTTTAAATTGCCAAGTGATAAACAGTCAGATAAGTCAAAGTCGACAGATGATGATCGCTAATCGCTTTATAAAATAGTAAAAACAATTAAATATAGAGGATACAGTTAACAGTTTTATTAGAAACAGCAGCAAATCTTAAAATAATCTAGCTATAGCATTGTGAAAATATTAAAACAGGAATATAATAAGGATAAAATCGAATCATATCGGGAGGATTTATTTAGAATATGTCAATCGAAGTAGGAAATAAGCTTAAAGGTAAAGTCACAGGTATCAAAAAATTTGGTGCGTTCGTCGAATTACCTGAAGGGAAAAGTGGCTTAGTACACATTAGTGAAGTGGCAGATAATTACGTTGAAAATGTAGAGGACCATTTATCAATCGGTGATGAAGTTGAAGTTAAAGTATTATCAATTGCGGATGACGGAAAAATCAGCTTATCAATTAAAAAAGCAAAAGATCGACCACGTAGACCACAACACAAATCACATCATAGTAAACCGCCACAAAAAGCTGAAGATTTTGAAAAGAAACTAAGTAATTTCTTAAAAGATAGTGAAGATAAACTCACAACGATTAAACGACAAACAGAATCTAGACGTGGTGGTAAAGGTTCAAGACGTTAATGCGGTTAAAAATAGACTGTTTCTACTCAAGGAGCAGTCTATTTTTATTGACAGCCCTTTGATAAAAATAGATACAGATTAAAATTATAAAAGGTGGGATTATATGAAAGTAGACACGAGTGGTTGGACTGTAGAGGACCATATTGTCTTAGCCGTATCTACAGGTGTTGATAGCATGTGCCTGTTATACGCTTTAACCCATCTCTATCGTGACACCTATCGCAAGTTAACATGTCTACATGTCAATCATGGTTTGCGAGAAGAATCGATAGAGGAAGAACGTTTTTTTCAAACCTACTGTGAACAACACCAGTTATCATATGATATTAAACATTTAGATTTATCACATTTAGTAGCTTCCGGGAAAAGTATACAAAATGACTCACGACAAATGCGTTATCAATGGTTTGATTATAAAATGCATGAATTAAATGCGGATGTGTTACTCACTGCACATCATTTAGATGATCAACTTGAAACAATCTTTTACCGTTTGTTTTCTGGACGGGCAACACGCAGTCGATTAGGCATGTCTTATCTTACGGCGAGAGAGCAATACAAAATATGCCGACCATTACTACAATCTCATAAACAAGACATCCGATATTTTCAACAAGTGCATCATGTGCCTTTTTATGAAGATTGTTCAAATCATATAAATAAATATGTACGTAATGACATTCGCAATCGCTTAATACCTGAAATTAATGATAATGAGCAATTAGATGTTGAGCAATTATTGAAATTAAAAGCCTGGCATGATGCACAGATGGAGCAATTAGAAAATAAAATTTCGCGATTCATTCAAGATTATGTGAATATGAATCATAATCATACTATGATAACGTGCCCAAGAACACGATTCAATCGTCTGCCATATTACGATAAAGTCATGCTGATGGACTGCTTACTACAGTATACGGATATTCCTGCACCATACTCTGAAAGAACGTATCATGAATGGTTCCATCAAATAGCTAATGATAAAGCCCAATTTGAAATTGGGTTAACAGAACAATGGCATATTAAAATTGCATATGATAAATTTATAATAATGGCTAAATACCAACAGCAAACATCAGTTGAACCTATTAAAATTTATCACCATGGGCATTACCATTTTGGCAATAGTCATATTATAGTTGACGAGCAAATGCCAGCTGATGTTTTCCCGCTGACGATTCGTACGCGTAAAAACGGGGATATTTTTTGCTTAAATGGACAAACAGCACATAAAAAAGTCAGCCGTTTGATGATTGACCACAAGGTAGACATGAATGAAAGAAATATAATGCCTATTGTTGTTGATGCTGAGCAGCATATTATAGCGGTTGGCCAACTATATATATCACGAACCCACCAAGATTATTTAACTATTAATAACGGAGATGAATAACCATGCATAATGATTTAAAGGAAATAATTTTAACAGAAGAAGAGATTCAAACACTTTGTAAAACACTAGGAGAACAAATCACACAAGATTATCAAAATAAACCATTAGTTTGTGTTGGGATCTTAAAAGGTTCTGTTATGTTTATGGCAGATTTAATTAAACGCATTGATACACATCTTGCTATAGATTTTATGGATGTTTCAAGTTATCACGGAGGTACAGAATCTACTGGTGAGGTTCAAATTATTAAAGATTTAGGTACATCAATTGAGAATAAAGATGTCTTAATCATTGAAGATATATTAGAGACAGGAACAACTTTAAAATCAATTACTGAGTTACTACAATCTAGAAAAGTAAATTCATTAGAAATTGTAACGCTATTAGACAAACCTAATCGCCGAAAAGCAGATATCGAAGCAAAATATGTAGGTAAAAAAATTCCCGATGAATTTGTTGTAGGTTATGGCTTAGATTATGGAGAACATTATCGTAATTTACCTTACATTGGCACGCTTAAACCCGAAGTTTACACAAAATAAGTGATTTATCTTCTGATATAAGATAAAGTAAAATACTATGCGAAAAATGTCTAATAGTGTAGACTCGATTTATATAACTCTCTTAAATAAATAGTGTACAAAAGAAATGTAACTATAATGTTTTATGTGCTATAGAAAATAGTGATAATAGGGAATGTAATAATGATAAGTAAAAAGGCTATAGAAACTAATATTAAAGTTGAAATACTAGCCTTAAAAAGATGTATTGTGTTACAATTTTTGTTAGTTTTATTATGGAAGTAGGAGGAAACGACGCATGCAAAAAGCATTTCGCAATGTGCTAGTTATCGCAATTATTGGCGTTATTTTGTTTGGCGTTTTCAATTATATAAACAATAATGGGAACATGCCAAAGCAACTTACATATACGCAATTTGTTAAACAGTTGGATAAAGGTGAACTGAAGTCTTTAGAAATCCAACCAGAGCAAAATGTTTACATGGTAAGTGGTAAGACGAAAAAAGATGAAGATTATTCATCAACAATACTTTATAACAATGAAAAAGACTTACAAAACATCACAGATAAAGCAAAAAAACAAGATGGGTTAAAATTCACTGTTAAAGAAGAAGAAAAACAAAGTGTATTTGTAAGTATCTTAACAACACTTATTCCAGTTTTAATTATTGCATTATTGTTCATCTTCTTCCTAAGTCAAGCACAAGGTGGGGGACAAGGCGGTCGTATGATGAACTTTGGTAAATCCAAAGCAAAAATGTACGATAACAAGAAACGTCGTGTACGCTTTAGTGATGTTGCCGGTGCTGACGAAGAGAAACAGGAATTAATTGAAATTGTTGACTTCTTAAAAGATAATAAGAAATTTAAACAAATGGGCTCACGTATACCTAAAGGTGTGCTTTTAGTAGGGCCTCCAGGTACAGGTAAAACATTGCTTGCGCGTGCCGTGGCCGGTGAAGCTGGTGCACCATTCTTCTCAATCAGTGGTTCAGACTTCGTTGAAATGTTCGTTGGTGTCGGCGCAAGTCGTGTGCGTGACTTATTTGAAAATGCTAAAAAGAATGCGCCTTGTATTATTTTTATCGATGAAATCGATGCCGTAGGTCGTCAACGTGGTGCAGGTGTTGGTGGTGGCCATGATGAACGAGAACAAACACTCAACCAACTCTTAGTAGAAATGGATGGCTTCGGTGAAAATGAAGGTATTATCATGATTGCAGCAACAAACCGACCAGACATTTTAGACCCAGCATTATTACGTCCAGGTCGTTTTGACCGTCAAATTCAAGTAGGTCGTCCTGATGTAAAAGGTCGTGAAGCGATTCTACATGTTCACGCTAAAAACAAACCGCTTGATGAAACTGTAGATTTAAAAGCTATTTCTCAAAGAACACCAGGATTTTCTGGTGCTGATTTAGAAAACTTACTAAATGAGGCATCATTGATTGCTGCGCGTGAAGGTAAAAATAAAATTGATATGCGCGATATCGAAGAAGCAACCGACCGCGTTATTGCTGGTCCAGCTAAGAAATCTCGTGTTATTTCTGATAAGGAACGAAATATCGTGGCACATCATGAAGCAGGACATACCATTATTGGGATGGTACTTGACGAGGCGGAAATTGTGCATAAAGTAACTATCGTACCACGTGGTCAAGCCGGTGGATATGCGATGATGTTACCTAAACAAGATCGCTTCTTAATGACAGAACCAGAATTGTTAGACAAAATTTGTGGTTTGCTTGGTGGACGTGTGTCTGAAGATATTAACTTTGGTGAAGTATCTACAGGGGCATCAAACGACTTTGAAAGAGCTACCCAAATTGCACGCTCAATGGTCACAGAATATGGTATGAGTAAAAAATTAGGACCATTACAATTTTCTAATAGTAGTAGCGGGCAAGTCTTCTTAGGCAAAGATATGCAAGGTGAACCTAATTATTCAGGTCAAATTGCTTATGAAATCGATAAAGAAGTACAACGTATTATTAAAGAACAATATGAACGTTGTAAACAAATATTAATAGAACATCAAGATCAGTTAAAACTTATTGCTAAAACACTATTAACTGAGGAAACATTAGTTGCTGAACAAATTCGCTCATTATTCTATGATGGTAAAATGCCAGAAGTAGATTATGATAGTGCAAAAATAGTAAATAAAGACGATACTGATTTTAGCGATGGTAAATATGGCAAATCGTATGATGAAATTCGTGAAGAACAATTAGAGCAAGGTGACAAAGACGAAGACACGAACAAAGATGCATCAGAAAAAGATCGTGCATCTGAGTCGGATGACACAGCACACGAACAAGCACCAAATATTGATAAACCATATAATCCAAGTGATCCAAACCAGCCTGATCATAGACAACAATGATATTAATCTGTCTCCTTCTGCATATGAATTACTGCGGAAGGAGACTTTTTGATTTTTTTAACGAAACGAAACTGATACAAGCAGGTCATTTTGTTGATATAAACAACAGGTGTATAATAATTGCTCATATAAGAAAAAACTTGATAAATAAAATATAAAAGTATATAAGGAGATTGTTTATGACACATGATTATATAGTAAAAGCATTGGCGTATGGTGGAGAAATAAGAGCATATGCTGCACTTACCACAGAATCCGTACAAGAAGCTCAAACGCGTCATTATACTTGGCCAACTGCTTCTGCAGCTATGGGAAGAACTATGACTGCCACAGTGATGATGGGGGCAATGCTCAAAGGAGCGCAAAAATTAACAGTTACAGTTGACGGCAAAGGGCCGATAGGTAAAATTATTGCTGATGCTGATGCGCGAGGTAATATACGCGCTTATGTCGATCATCCTCAAACACATTTTCCATTAAATGCACAAGGAAAATTAGATGTAAAACGTGCAGTAGGAACAGAGGGGTCCATTATGGTAGTAAAAGATGTTGGAATGAAGGATTATTTTACAGGAACAAGTCCGATAGTGTCCGGAGAACTAGGAGAAGACTTCACATATTATTATGCAACAAGTGAACAAACACCATCTTCTGTTGGTTTAGGAGTGCTAGTTAATCCAGATAACTCTATTAAAGCAGCAGGTGGCTTTGTAATACAGGTTATGCCAGGCGCATCAAATGATACGATTACGCATTTAGAAAATGTAATTAAGCACATGACACCAGTATCCAAACTGATTGAACAAGGGTTAACACCTGAAAGCATTCTAAGCGAAATTCTTGGACAGGAACACGTTCAAATCATCGATAAGACACCCGTTCAGTTCGAATGTCAATGCAGTCATGAAAAATTTTTAAATGCTATTAAAGGGTTAGGAGAAGCAGAAATACAAGATATGATTACAAAGGATCATGGCGCAGAGGCTACATGTCATTTTTGTAATCAAAAATATAACTATACTGAAGCGGAGTTACAGGGGGTTCTCGAACAATTACAAGCATAGCATGAGTCAATGGTAGTTTAGATGATACTAGGTCAGGGAAACACAAAGATGTATAATAGTTTTAGAGGCATAAATAAGTAAATACATTTATTTTTTTAGAAAATTCTGATATGATATAACTATATCCGATTAAAGAACTAAGCATTTAGTCAAACTAGAATAAAGGAGTGTTTTTTAATGGCACAAAAAATAGTTGATAATATTACAGAAATTATTGGCAATACACCAGTAGTCAAATTGAGAAACGTTGTAGACGCTGATGCAGCAGATGTATACGTGAAATTAGAATATCAAAATCCAGGTGGTTCTGTTAAAGATCGTATTGCGCTTGCTATGATAGAAAAAGCAGAAAAAGAAGGTAAAATTAAACCTGGCGATACGATAGTTGAACCTACAAGTGGTAACACTGGTATCGGACTTGCATTTGTTTGTGCTGCGAAAGGCTATAAAGCTGTATTTACAATGCCAGAAACAATGAGTTTAGAGCGCCGTAATTTATTGAAAGCTTATGGTGCAGAAGTAGTATTAACACCCGGATCAGAAGCGATGAAAGGTGCAATTAAAAAGGCTAAAGAATTAAAAGAAGAACATGGTTATTTCGAACCACAACAATTTGAAAACCCAGCAAACCCTGAAATTCACGAATTGACTACAGGTCCAGAAATTGTTGAACAATTTGAAGGTAAACAAATTGATGCTTTCTTAGCTGGTGTAGGTACGGGAGGAACTTTATCAGGTGCTGGTAAAGTATTAAAAGAAAAATATCCAAATATTGAAATCGTGGCAATCGAACCAGAAGCATCTCCAGTATTAAGTGGAGGTGAACCTGGTCCACACAAATTACAAGGTTTAGGTGCTGGTTTCGTTCCAGACACACTTAACACAGATATCTATGATAGCATCATTCAAGTTGGCAATGACATTGCGATGGAAACATCACGTCGTGTGGCTAAAGAAGAAGGTATTTTAGCAGGTATTTCTTCAGGTGCAGCCATTCACGCAGCAATTCAAAAAGCTAAAGAATTAGGTAAAGGAAAAACAGTATTAACCGTATTACCAAGTAATGGCGAACGTTACTTATCTACACCGTTATATTCATTTGACGACTAATTTATAGTTCATTTAATTATGCTAGTGAAGTCCCAGTTGGCTTCACTGGTTTTTTTGTTTTTTGAAAAAGCCAGTGTAAAATCTATAAGAGAAATAGATGAATTTTAAATTGCAAATACTGAAATGTTTCTCAAATGAGTGTATCATTATTTATAAGTTAATGATTTAAATGTAGTTGCAGTGTTACATATTCATTTTTTAAGAAAGCAAAGGGTGAAAAAAATGACGAAAACAAAAATTATGGGCATTTTAAATGTGACGCCGGATTCGTTCTCTGATGGGGGTAAATACAATTCAGTGGACAAGGCAGTCGCACGAGCAAAAGAGATGATAGATGAAGGTGTGGATATCATCGATGTGGGTGGCGTATCCACAAGACCAGGTCATACGGAAGTATCATTAGAGGAAGAAATGGAACGCGTTGTACCTGTAGTAGAACAATTGGTTAAATTAGACGTTCAAATTTCTGTTGATACATATCGTAGTGAGGTAGCAGAGGCTTGTTTAAAGCTTGGGGCTACAATGATAAATGACCAATGGGCGGGATTATATGACCCTAAAATATTTGATGTGGTTAGTGACTATAATGCAGAAATTGTGTTAATGCATAACGGCGATGGTCAGAGAGAACAACCTGTTGTTGAAGAAATGCTATTATCGTTATTGACTCAGGCTAATAAAGCAGAAATGGCAGGCATAGAAAAAGGGAACATATGGTTAGACCCTGGTATTGGTTTTGCTAAATCAAGAAGTGAAGAAAAAGAAGTCATGGCACGATTAGATGAACTTGTGGCAACAGAATATCCAGTGCTATTAGCCACGAGTCGTAAACGCTTTATTAAAGAAATGATTGGCAAAGAGACAACGCCAGCAGAACGAGATGAAGCAACAGCTGCTACGACGGTTTATGGTATAATGAAAGGCATTCAGGCGGTTCGCGTGCATAATGTAGACTTAAATGTAAAGCTTGCACAAAGCATCGACTTTTTAAAGGAGAATGAACATGAGCGACATCATCTTTCTTAATGGCATGCGTTTTTATGGCTATCATGGAGCGCTTCATGCAGAAAATGAACTTGGCCAAATTTTTATAGTAGATGTAACACTTAAAGTTGATTTGACTGAAGCAGGGAAAACGGATAATGTCAAAGACACTGTGCATTATGGTGAGGTCTTTGAAGATGTTAAAAACATTGTTGAAGGGCCATCTTGTCAATTGATAGAACATCTTGCAGAACGTATTGCAAAACGTATAAATTCACACTATAATCGTGTAATGGAAACGAAAGTCAGAATCACTAAAGAAAATCCTCCGATTGCAGGTCATTATGATGGCGTTGGTATAGAAATAGTGAGGGAGAATTATTAAATGGTACAAGCTTATCTAGGTTTAGGAAGTAATATTGGCAATCGTTACAAACAGTTGATGCAGGCAATAGACATCCTTGATCATTTTGATGGTATTAAGGTTACACAAGTTTCTCCAATATACGAAACAGCTCCTGTGGGTTATACAGAACAACCACAATTCTTAAATTTATGTGTTGAAATAAATACGCAACTTACACCACGAGAATTGCTCAATTGTTGTTTAGAAACTGAAAAACAGTTACATCGAGTGAGAGAAGTACGTTGGGGTCCACGCACATTAGATGTTGATATCTTATTATATGGAGATGACATCATAGAGTTGGATCAACTAACGATTCCCCACCCAAGGATGACAGAGCGTGCATTCGTATTGATACCCCTCAATGACATTGCGTCGACGAAAATAGAACCTCATTCCAAACAAACGATTGGAAACCTAGTTAAGGCAGACGATTCAGTTAAAAAGTATAAACAATGAGAGGCTAATGAAATATGTGGAAAACTAGAGACGTAGAAATTGAAATAGCGTCGTATTAATCCCTTATGTATGGTGGGGGAATATTATTCCACTTTCCGACTTACCGTTTCTCAGTTAATGGCAATAGTGATAATCATCATCCTAACTTGAGCAAAAATGCTTGATCAATCGGGTATAGATGTTGTAATGATAAGATGAAAAGCCTTAGGTAATTCACGGATAATTTATCGTACCTTCCATTACCTCGAAACATGAGCACTTATAGATGAGCCAACTTTAAAAGATAAAGTGGAAATTGCTTTATTACATACGCGCCGTCTTGTAGAATTAAAGGGAGAAAAGATTGGTGTTATGGAAATGCGTAAACACACTTCTTGGTAATTAAAAGGTGTTAATGGCCATGGCAAAGCATGTAAAGCCCTTAAGCCGAAACAGAACAAGGAATGATTATACCTTACAACATTTCCAACAAGAAATTATGCAACAACCAACAGAAAAACAAGAAGTTTAAAGGAGAGAGCAGAATGTCAGAAGAAATGAATGACCAAATGCAGGTCCGTCGTCAAAAGCTACAAGAACTAATCGATTTAGGTATTGATCCTTTTGGGAAACGCTTCGAACGTACAGCTATGGCTGATGACTTAAAAGGAGCATGGGATCAATATTCTAAAGAGGAATTACATGGTAAAGAGGCAGAAAGTCATGTAACCATCGCAGGTCGTTTAATGACTAAACGTGGTAAAGGTAAAGCAGGTTTTGCACATATTCAAGACTTGTCAGGTCAAATTCAAATATATGTACGTAAAGATCAAGTTGGAGAAGAACAGTTTGATATTTGGAAAATCGCTGACCTTGGAGACATTGTTGGTATTGATGGTGTTATGTTTAAAACGAATACAGGTGAATTAACAGTTAAAGCTAAAACCTTCACTTTATTATCTAAAGCATTACGTCCGTTACCTGATAAATTCCATGGTTTACAAGATATTGAACAACGCTATCGCCAACGTTATCTAGATTTAATTACAAACAAAGAAAGTACGCAAACGTTCATTCATCGTAGTAAAATCATTCAAGAAATGCGTAACTATTTAAATAATAAAGGATTTTTAGAAGTAGAAACACCAATGATGCATCAAATACCTGGTGGAGCTGCTGCACGTCCATTTGTAACACATCATAATGCCTTAGATGCAACTTTATATATGCGAATCGCTATTGAATTACATTTAAAACGTCTTATTGTAGGTGGCTTAGAAAAAGTATATGAAATAGGTCGTGTGTTCCGTAACGAAGGTGTCTCAACTCGACATAACCCAGAGTTTACAATGATTGAACTTTATGAAGCATATGCAGATTTCCACGATATTATGGATTTAACAGAATCACTCATTCGCCATATTGCACAAGAAGTATTTGGCTCAGCAAAAGTTCAATACAATGGAGAAGAAATCGATTTAGAATCATCTTGGACAAGATTGCATATTGTAGATGCAGTTAAAGAAGCTACAGGTGTAGATTTCTATCAAGTAAAATCAGACGAAGAAGCAAAAGCATTAGCTAAAGAACACGGTATTGAAATTAAAGAAAACATGAAGTATGGACATATCTTGAATGAGTTCTTTGAACAAAAAGTTGAAGAAACACTTATTCAACCAACATTCATTTATGGACATCCAATCGAAATATCACCATTAGCGAAGAAAAATCCGGAAGACCCAAGATTTACAGATCGTTTTGAACTATTTATTGTTGGAAGAGAACATGCAAATGCCTTCACAGAACTAAATGACCCAATCGATCAAAGAGAACGCTTTGAAGCACAATTAGTAGAAAAAGCACAAGGTAATGATGAAGCACATGAAATGGATGAAGATTTCATTGAAGCATTAGAATATGGTATGCCGCCAACAGGTGGATTAGGAATCGGAATTGATAGACTTGTGATGTTATTAACAGATTCACCATCTATTCGTGATGTACTATTATTCCCATATATGCGACAAAAATAAATGATAGCAACAGATTTGTACAAAATACAAGTACGACACTGATAATCGAATATACGAAATAAATGCCCGAAGCAAATTAAGCTTTGGGCATTTTAAATATACAATTCATATCGCACTTAAATTAATAATCTTAGTTGTGAAGAAAAAATCTATAAAAAAAGAATAGATTTTAACGTGCAGATATGATAACATTTATCGAGTGTCAAAGAGAAAAATGATGAATGATATATCATGAAAAAATATATAAAAAACAATTGACATGACTAATGATGTGTTGTAACATATAAAAGTCGTCAATTTCATGGGCGTGAAATTTAAACGCAATGTAAATCAATTTTAAACAAAGTGTAAAATTGACTATTGAAACGTTTGAATAAAGTTAGTAAAATTAGTAAAGTAAGCTATTTGTCTGGTGACAATGGCAAGGAGGTCACACCTG
>NZ_KV809482.1:0-204 GCF_001812565.1 Staphylococcus sp. HMSC059F04
CAGAGGGTCAGAGGTTCGAATCCTCTATGGCTCACCATTTATACGCGGGTGTGGCGGAATTGGCAGACGCACTAGACTTAGGATCTAGCGCCTTACGGCGTGGGGGTTCGACTCCCTTCACCCGCATATGCAGAAGTAGTTCAGCGGTAGAATACAACCTTGCCAAGGTTGGGGTCGCGGGTTCGAATCCCGTCTTCTGCTCCA
>NZ_KV809482.1:304-1277 GCF_001812565.1 Staphylococcus sp. HMSC059F04
GAGGGTCAGAGGTTCGAATCCTCTATGGCTCATTACGATTTATATAAGCAGAAGTAGTTCAGCGGTAGAATACGACCTTGCCAAGGTCGGGGTCGCGGGTTCGAATCCCGTCTTCTGCTCCATTATTTTGCCGGGGTGGCGGAACTGGCAGACGCACAGGACTTAAAATCCTGCGGTGAGAGATCACCGTACCGGTTCGATTCCGGTCCTCGGCACCATCAATATCCTTATTATCAGTATGCGCCCGTAGCTCAACTGGATAGAGCGTTTGACTACGGATCAAGAGGTTATGGGTTCGACTCCTATCGGGCGCGCTTTTTATAAACATAATTTAATACGGGAAGTAGCTCAGCTTGGTAGAGCACTTGGTTTGGGACCAAGGGGTCGTAGGTTCGAATCCTGTCTTCCCGATATAAAAAAGATAATAATTGATAAAGTAAGATAATATTTATATGGGGGCTTAGCTCAGCTGGGAGAGCGCCTGCTTTGCACGCAGGAGGTCAGCGGTTCGATCCCGCTAGTCTCCACCATATAAAACTAAATAAAGGCGGTGTAGCTCAGCTGGCTAGAGCGTACGGTTCATACCCGTGAGGTCGGGGGTTCGATCCCCTCCACCGCCACTATTTAATTAATATTGAATTATATTTAGGACCTTTAGCTCAGTTGGTTAGAGCTAACGGCTCATAACCGTTCGGTCGCAGGTTCGAGTCCTGCAAGGTCCATATAATTTTGGAGGAATACCCAAGTCCGGCTGAAGGGATCGGTCTTGAAAACCGACAGGAGCTTAACGGCTCGCGGGGGTTCGAATCCCTCTTCCTCCGTATTTATTTTGGTCTCGTAGTGTAGCGGTTAACACGCCTGCCTGTCACGCAGGAGATCGCGGGTTCGATTCCCGTCGAGACCGCCATTTTAAAATTATATATTGTAAGACTTATAATAATTGGAGGAATACCCAAGTCCGGCTGAAGGGATC
>NZ_KV809483.1:0-213 GCF_001812565.1 Staphylococcus sp. HMSC059F04
TTATGCGGGAGTAGTTCAACTTTTAGAACACATTCCTTCCCGGAATGAGGTATAGGTGTAAATCCTATCTTCCGCTCCAATTTAAAACCTTATATGCGGGAGTAGTTCAACTCTTAGAATACATTTCTTCCTGAAATGAGATATAGGTGCAAATCCTATCTTCCGCTCCATTTTTAAACTTATGCGGGAGTAGTTCAACTTTTAGAACACATT
>NZ_KV809483.1:313-32828 GCF_001812565.1 Staphylococcus sp. HMSC059F04
TTCGGGTTCGGCAGTTCGAATCTGCCCCCCTCCATATTTTTAAATAGGGGCATAGTTCAACGGTAGAATAGAGGTCTCCAAAACCTTTGATGTGGGTTCGATTCCTACTGCCCCTGCCATGGCGGTTGTGGCGAAGTGGTTAACGCATCGGATTGTGGTTCCGACACTCGAGGGTTCGATTCCCTTCAACCGCCCTTATTATTAATGGGCTATAGCCAAGCGGTAAGGCAACGGACTTTGACTCCGTCACGCGCTGGTTCGAATCCAGCTAGCCCAGTTATTGGCGGCATAGCCAAGTGGTAAGGCAGAGGTCTGCAAAACCTTTATCACCGGTTCAAATCCGGTTGCCGCCTCCAGGTTATGCGGGAGTAGTTCAACTTTTAGAACACATTCCTTCCCGGAATGAGATATAGGTGTAAATCCTATCTTCCGCTCCAATATTGCTTCCAACAGGAAGTTTTTTATTTATAACTGTGCCGGCGTGGCGGAATTGGCAGACGCGCGGGACTCAAAATCCCGTTCCTTTATTGGAGTGTCGGTTCGACCCCGACCGCCGGTATATTGACCTCTAAACATTGTAGCGTTTAGAGGTTTTTTATTATTTGAAAAATTCAAATGAAATCCTAATAAGTCATAAAGCTATTTTGCGACGATAGTTCATAGATTATATATTGAAATAGAGCCGACTGTTGAGCATATTTCTGTAGTAATTATTCTTTGCCAAAACTTGTAGTATCAAAATTTTTTATATATTTTTAAGCGGGATTGTAACTAGTAGCTTTTCCTCGGCTTGTGCAATTATATTGTCATTGCAAACCTAAAACTTTTGATCATTTTTCACTTGGATATGATAGAAAGATATTATAAAAAGTTTGAGAAATCATTATAAATGGATACTTACAGGTAATTAAACCTTAGTACAAGATATACAATTTTATAAAGGTAATACTAAATTGGAATAAGATATTTTAATTTTTAAGAGTTGCTAGTGAAATGGAATATTTGGTTAATCAGTCATTATCTTTGTTGAATTAGCTAATAAAGGCGTTATAGTCTTAGAATTGAAGTCCTGTTTATATCACTATATTTGATTTTTTGCGATTAATGGAAATTTTGGTTGTTTAATGCCGATGAGTATAATATTATTAATCTAATGTAATTATTGGAGGTTTGAAATGACTAAACAACATGTTAATGTAAAAGGTTTCTTTAGTAATATATTGAATGCTGTAGGGGCCGGAGTAGTTATTGCGCTGTTGCCTAATGCCTTATTGGGGGAGTTATTAAAGCTATTTAAGGATGATTACCAATTTTTGGGTATGATTTTTCAATTGGTTACTGTTATACAATCATTTATGGCATTTATAATAGGTGTTTTAGCAGCACATCAATTTAAATTTAATGGTGCTGGTGCTACGCTGATTGGAACTTCTGCAATGTTAGGTTCTGGTGCGATACATATTACAACTAGTGGGGTTACCTTAAAAGGTATCGGCGATATAATTAATGTTATTTTAGTAGTAATTGTTGCTTGTTTTTTATATTTAATTTTTCAGAATAAATTTGGATCTTTAGAGATGATTATTTTACCTGTTGCCATACCTGTTTTAAGCGGTATATTTGGCTTGTATACTTTACCGTATGTTCAAACTATAACTAAGGCATTAGGTCATATGATTAATTCATTTACTGAACTTAATCCATTGCTGATGTCTATTCTGATTTGTGTCACTTATTCATTATTAATGGTTACACCGATTTCTTTAGTAGCTATTGCAACGGCTATTAGTTTAGATGGTTTGGGAAGTGGTGCGGCTAATATGGGTATAGTAGCAGCTTGCGTAACTTTCATATTTGGCTCATTAAGGGTAAATTCAGCGGGTGTCAATATTGTATTGTTAATCGGTGCAGCAAAAATGATGATACCAGTTTATTTAAAACATCTTATCATTATGATTCCTTTAGCTATTAATGGCGTAATTGGTGGAGTAATTGCTTATTCGATTGGTATAAAAGGGACACCGCTTTCTGCAGGATTTGGTTATACAGGATTAGTAGGGCCAATAAATGCATTAAATCGTATGACTGGCGATGTAACTATGAATATAATCTTATTAGCGTTTGGTTATTTTATCATACCATTTGCTAGCGCATTTATTATACATGAATTATGCAAAAAAATCATTCCTGGTTATACTAACGATATTTATAGATTTGAAATTCCAAAGCAGTAATATTTGCTTATAAAGAGCATATATACAGTGATATAAAAGAGTGCACAAGATGATTTATTTCATTTTGTGTACTCTTTTTTAAAAAAAGCTATTGCATATATATTTATTTAAATGTATAATAATGAACATCGAAAAGGAGGGGCAATCATGAAAAAGTTAATACAGTTGTTAATGGTTGTTGCCATAGTATGTGGTTTAATGATAGCCAACATAACACCGATTGCACATGCAGAACAGGATAAAAATTGGGAGAAAATTAAAGAAAGTGGAGAACTAAAGGTTGGTTTATCAGCAGATTATGCACCTATGGAATTTGAGCATAATGTTAATGGAAAAAATGAATATGCTGGTGTAGATATTGAACTTGCAAAAAAGATTGCTAAAGATAACCATCTTAAACTAAAAATTATAAATATGCAGTTTGATAGTTTATTGGGAGCATTAAAAACAGGAAAAATTGATATCATCATTTCAGGAATGACTTCAACACCTGAACGTAAAAAAGAAGTCGATTTTAGTGATCCATATATGTATTCTAATAATACGGTTTTAGTCAAGAAAAGTGATGCTAAAAAGTATCATTCATTAAAAGATTTAGCTAATAAAAAAATAGCTGTTCAAAAATCTACTGAGCAAGAAAAAATTGCACAGACTGAAATAGAAAACGCAAGTATCACTTCTTTGACGCGTTTACCAGATGCTATTCTTTCTTTAAAAAGTCATAAAGTAGATGCGGTAGTAATTGAGAAACCTGTAGCAGAAGCATATTTAAAGCAAAATAAAGAATTAACTTTAGCATCTGTGAAATTTAATGAGGATAAAAAGTCAACAGTTATAGCTATACCTAAAGATTCTCCAGAAGTAATGGCACATATCAATAAATCGATTAAAGATGTCAAAGATCATAATTTAATTGATAAATATATGGATAAAGCTTCTAAAGAAATGTCAGATGATGGTAACTTTTTTACTAAATATGGCAGTTTCTTCGTTAAAGGTATAGTCAATACAATTATATTATCAGCTATTGGCGTTATTATTGGTGCAGTTTTGGGAACGCTAATTGCATTAGCAAAATTGAGTAAAATTAAAATCATTTCGTGGATAGCTGCTGCTTATATTGAAATAATTAGAGGAACACCATTACTTGTGCAAGTATTTATTGTGTTCTTTGGTACTACTGCTGCATTAGGATTAGATATTTCAGCATTTATTTGCGGGATAATCGCTTTAATTATTAACTCATCAGCATATATTGCTGAAATTATTAGAGCTGGTATCAATGCAGTAGATAAAGGACAAACGGAGGCAGCTCAGTGTTTAGGTTTGAATTACAATCAAACAATGAAAAATGTCATTATGCCACAAGCGATTAAAAACATTTTACCTGCTTTAGGAAATGAATTTGTGACATTGATTAAAGAGTCATCAATCGTATCAACAATTGGTGTGAGTGAGGTTATGTTTAATTCTCAAGTTGTTCAAGGCATATCATTTGATCCGTTTACACCATTACTACTAGCTGCGGGATTATATTTTGTTTTAACATTCTCATTATCTAGAATTATGACTTTAATTGAAGGGAGAATGAAGGCCAGTGATTAAAATTAAAAATTTAATTAAGTCGTTTGATAAAAATGAAGTACTCAAAGATATAAATTTAGAGGTTCATAAAGGTGAAGTTGTATCCATTATTGGGCCATCAGGGAGCGGTAAAAGTACATTATTAAGATGTATGAATTTACTTGAACAACCAACAGATGGACATGTTATTTTTGAAGGAAAAGAATTAACAAGTAAAGACGTTAATTTAAATGAATTACGCCAAAATATGGGAATGGTTTTTCAAAGTTTTAACTTATTTCCACACAAAACAGTACTTGAAAATATATACATGGCACCGAAATTATTAAAAAAAGGTGATTTAAACACGTTAAAAAAAGAAGCGCATAATTTATTAGAAAAAGTTGGTTTGGCGGAAAAAGCTGAAAATTATCCGAATCAACTTTCTGGAGGTCAAAAACAAAGAGTCGCAATTGCTAGAGCTTTGGCAATGCATCCAGACGTCATATTATTTGATGAACCAACATCTGCATTAGATCCAGAAGTTGTTAATGATGTGTTAAAAGTCATAAAATCTTTAGCTAAAGAAGGTATGACAATGGTTATAGTAACGCATGAAATGAGTTTTGCGAAAGATGTTAGTGATAAAGTTATCTTCATGGCTGATGGCTATGTTGTTGAAACAGGCAAGCCTGAAGATATATTTGAACATCCAAAAGAACAAAGAACTTAAAATTTCTTATCACGTGTATTATCATAGTCTAATGATATTGTGACATAGATGTCTCTGACAAGTTGAAGGTAGCAGGATAGAATTCATTATAAAATTCTATCTTGCCTTTTGGTAAGGTTGACAAGGATAGAAAAAAGCTTGGTATAAGCGTATTTTCTATCCATTGAACTACTGCCAATATTTAGTCATAGGTTAAAAACATAATTATGTTCCAGATTCTTCATTATTATATTAAGTGGATTAAGATAAAGCATAGTTTTTTCAAGTACAAATTATTGAAGATAAAAGAAGCGCAAAGTTGATTTATTTAAAATCATCTTTGTGCTATTTTTTTGATTTTACGTCCCATCTTGTATTTTAATTTAAAGATTAACATATTTTGATTAATGAAAAATTTATAGTTCTATCAATTTCAATTTCATTTGTGAATTTTTATCCAAGTGTTAGTGTGAAATTGTGGTAAAATGACTTATGTAAATTTTCAATGGGAGGCTTAGAGTTGAATACAGCTCATTTAAAAACAGAAATTATTCAATTTGCGCACAGCATTGGAATTGATCAAATAGGTTTTACTACAGCTGATCCATTTGATGAATTGAAGCAAAAATTAGAAGATTATCATGCAAAAGGTTACGCATCTGGATTTGAAGAATCTGATATAGCATTAAGAACAGAACCAAAACTTAGCTTGCCTACTGCGCGCTCTATCATCGCAATTGCTGTCGGATATCCTAATAAATTAAAAGGTGCGCCTAAAAGTGTACGTGGTAATCGCAGAGGTATGTTTGCACGTGCTTCATGGGGACAAGATTATCATACAATTATGCGGAATAGACTAGATAAATTAGCTGAATTTATTCAAAGTAAAGTGCCTGATGTTGAAATACAAAGTATGGTTGATACAGGTGTTTTATCGGATAGAGCTGTAGCTGAGCGTGCAGGTCTAGGTTTTGTTGGAAAAAATGGCTTTATTATTAATGCAGAATTGGGAACTTGGTCATATTTAGGAGAAATGTTAGTTAGTATTCCTTTTGAACCAGATGATCCCATTTTAGATAGTTGTGGTGATTGTACAATTTGTGTTGATCGTTGCCCAACAGGTGCTCTAGTTGGTAACGGACAACTAAATAGTCAAAAGTGTATTAGCTTTTTAACACAAACAAAAGGATATTTAGCTGATGAATATCGTTATAAAATAGGGAATCGTTTATATGGTTGTGACACGTGTCAACAAGTATGTCCTAAAAATAAAGGGATCAATACTGAACACGATGATATTATTCTAGAACCAGAAATTTTAAAACCAAGATTAATTCCATTATTACAAATGAGTAATAAAGAATTTAAAAATACTTATGGACATTTAGCTGGTGCGTGGCGAGGAAAGAAACCTATTCAAAGAAATGCAATTATTGCCTTAGCACATTTTAAAGCTAAAGAAGCACTACCCGAATTAAAAGAAGTTGCACTTAATGATAAAAGACCAATGATAAGAGCAACAGCTTACTGGGCAATAGGACAAATCGATGGTTATAATGCGCAATCATTTATCGATGCACATTTTGCTGAAGAAGTTGAAGAAGTACAACAAGAAATGATAAAAGGTTTAGAAATGAGGAGAAATTAAAATGACAAATCATATTGTTTTATATCAACCAGAAATACCTGCTAATACAGGTAATATAGCTCGTACATGTGCTGGCACTGACACACATTTACATTTAATAAAACCACTCGGATTTAGTACTGATGATAAAATGTTGAAACGTGCAGGTCTAGATTATTGGAAATTTGTAAATATTACTTATCATGAAAGTATTGAATCATTTTTTGAAACAACTTCAGGTAAATACTTTTTACTAACTAAATTTGGTAAAAAAACATATAGTGATTTTGATTTCTCTGATCGTGATGACGATTTGTATTTTATATTTGGCCGTGAAACTACAGGATTGCCACAATGGGTAAAAGAAAAATATGCTGACACTGCCTTACGAATTCCAATGAACAGTAATATACGGTCTTTAAATTTATCAAATACAGCTGCTTTGCTTATTTATGAAGCATTAAGACAACAAAAATTTTACGGTTTGTCATAAATAGGGGAAATAGTGACTTAATTTATTTCATTGTAATTTAATGATATATTTATATTGATATTAAAAAGCGATGATATATCATAGTTTTAATAGCCTTAGATAGGGTAATATACAATTAATATCATTAATTTTTATTAAAGTTATAATTGAGGAGTGTAATAAAAAATGGCAATGAACTTTAAAGTATTTGAAAATAAAGATCAAGTTGCAGAGTATTCAGCAGATATCATTAGAAAACAATTTAACAATAATCCTACTACAATTGCTGGATTTCATTTAAACAAAGAGGCATCACCAGTACTTGATATGCTTAAAAAGAATGTTGACCAACATGCGGTTGACTTCAGCCAAATTAACATTCTTGACTATGATCAAAATCAAGAATATTTCAAAGCGCTGGGGGTTCCTGAGAGTCAAATTTATCCTATCTCATACGATCAAGATGCTGAAGCGTTTATCTCTGATAAAATTAAAACAAAAGATAATAAAGGGAAACTAATATTACAAGTAGCTTCAATTGATGATCAAGGAAACCTTAATATCAGTCTACGTCAAGGATTGTTAAATGCTAGAGAAATTATCTTAGTCATTACAGGACATAATAAAAAAGAAGTAGTAGAAAAACTGTATAATGAAAATGGAAAATCTAATTTTGAACCTGCTGATTTAAAAGCACATCGTATGGTAACGGTTATTTTAGACGAAGCGGCAGCTGAAGGTTTGCCAGAAGATGTACGTCATTACTTTACTGATCGGTTTGCTTAAAGTAAAAGCGATTATAAATAATATAGTGAGGTCATTTTAATGTCAAAAGAAAAAAAGAGTCGTTTAAATTATCATGAGGAAGAGAATGCGATGGTTGAAAATTTAGAAGACTTAAAAGAGCTGGGCAAAGAAATGGAACACATCTCAGAGAAAAATGACGAAGAAAAAGTTAATCAATCGCATGATACATCAAAGTCTTCAAATTCATAAAGACTAACAAAATGATTTGTAATGAATGCTTATGATGTAAATATTATATAATATAATTAAAAAGGGACGAGATTATAAAGTCAAAATGACTTATCTCGTTCCTTTTTAATTTAATCTGAAGCACGTCAGATTTTATGCTAAAATTAGAAGAAAACATTTAGAGGAGAAAGCGAATGTTCAGCAAATATTGGTTACATATCATCATATTAACGATAATTATTAGTTTGATTTCAATTAAAGGTTTCCCGATTGCTTTGGGAGCTTTATATTTACCTATATTATTTAAAGTTGTGAAGTTACAGCTTAATTTATCTAAAGGACTTGTAGATGATGTTAATGCAATTGCTTTTTTAAAGAGTAATCGCATCGGCATAGTGATTAGTATTGTGTGCATTTTATTAGTTACGGGGATACTATGTTACACACTTGATCATTTATATAGCAATTTCAATGGAATATTAGGCTTGTTAATCTCATTCAGTCCAATTACCTTAACTTTAAGTGTCATTTTATATATCATGTCAGCTTTTGCAACAGTGCAAGCCGTCAAAAATAAATACACTAAGTAAAGAAATAATATCGATTAACTATACTTAATTGAATTTTAGTGAAAACGTTTTATTTGCGCGTTGCCCTTTGATTTTAAATAGTGCTATACTACTGTTAAACAATCAATTGATAAGGGGAGATACACGTATGTCAGTACGAATTGAACATGATACATTTGGAGAAATAGAAGTGCCTGCTGATAAGTATTGGGGGGCACAAACGGAACGTAGTAAACGTAACTTTCCAGTTGGCAAAGAACAAATGCCTATTGAAGTGATTTACGGCTTTGCGCAATTGAAACGTGCTGCTGCATTAGCTAATCACGAATTAGGAAAGTTAAGTGATGCTAAAGCAAATGCCATTGTGTATGCGTGTGATCAGATTTTGAATGGTAATTTAGACAATCATTTTCCATTGGTAGTGTGGCAAACAGGCAGTGGTACACAAAGTAATATGAACGTGAATGAAGTAGTAAGTTACGTGGCTAATCAATATTTACAAGAACAACAAAGCGATGAGCAGATTCATCCCAATGATGATGTCAATAAATCACAAAGTTCTAATGACACATTTCCAACTGCGATGCATGTAGCACTTTATCATGAAATTGAAACCAAACTTGTTCCCGCTTTACAGCAATTACGTACCACTTTTGAAGAAAAGGAACATTCATTTAATCATATTATTAAAATTGGACGGACACATCTACAAGATGCAACACCTATTCGTTTAGGACAAGAAATAAGTGGTTGGCGTTATATGCTAGAAAAGTGTGAGACATTATTAGCAGAGTCAAAATGTCACATATTAAATTTAGCGATTGGTGGAACAGCAGTAGGTACTGGTATTAATGCTCACCCACAATTTGGAGATAAAGTGGCGACATATATTGCGACAAACACAGGATATCCATTTGTATCATCTGAAAATAAATTTCATGCATTAACATCACATGATGAAGTTGTGCAATTGCATGGTTCATTAAAGGCACTTGCCGCAGATTTGATGAAAATAGCTAATGATATTCGATGGTTAGCCTCTGGTCCTAGAGCTGGTTTGGCAGAAATTGCTATCCCTGAAAATGAACCAGGTTCATCTATCATGCCAGGTAAAGTGAATCCAACACAATGTGAAATGTTAACTATGGTGGCAGTTCAAGTCATGGGCAATGATACGACTGTAGGTATTGCTAGCTCACAAGGTAATTTTGAATTGAATGTCTTTAAACCGGTCATTTTACACAACGCACTACAATCCATTTATTTATTAGCTGATGGTATGCAAACCTTTAACGATAACTGTGCGAAAGGTATCGAACCAATCGAAGAAAATATTAATAATTATTTAAATCAATCATTAATGCTAGTAACTGCTTTAAATCCACATATTGGTTATGAAAAAGCAGCACAAATTGCCAAAAAAGCGCATAAAGAAGGATTAACCTTAAAAGAATCTGCAATTGCTTCCGGTTATGTTACAGAAGCTCAATTTGAAACATGGATAAAACCTGAAAACATGGTTGATCCTCATTAACAGGCAATAATAAATTACTGAGGCCGCAATGTTTATTTGGTAATAGGATTGTCATCTAAGTTAACTGATATAAACTGTTGAGTTAAAGGATGGACAAAATCAATTTGATAACTTTTTAATTCTAATTTTCGTAGTTTTGAATCACCATATAAAGGGTCACCAATAACAGGGTGTCCTATTTCAGCTAAATGTACTCTAATTTGATGTGTGCGTCCTGTATCTAGCTTAATATCTAACTGGCATACACCTTCTTTTAACATTGTGGAAGCAAGTATATGTGTAATGGCACGTTGTCCAGTATTAGATATGCGACGCTTATTGGGATGGAATTTATCTTTACCTATTGGCATATCTATAGTTTGAGGTTTTATGGGCAATAGTGCATTAACGTTTGCTTTGTAGATTCGAGTAATTTTATTGTCCTCTAGCATTCGGTCAAGAATTTTTTTCATAAGTGGATTTTTAGCAATGATGAGTAACCCAACTGTTTCTTGATCTAAACGATGTATGGGTTCAGCATACTCACTATCTAATGTATAAATGATGTGGTTCATTAATGTGTTGCTTTCTTTTAGATCATTAGGATGCGTTTTGACGCCTTTTGGTTTCATTACGATAGCTAAATCATCATCTTCATAATAAATTTGAGCGTAACGATAACTTGGTAAATAATTACTTTTTTCTTCATCAGTAGGAATTTCAACACAATCCATGGTATGGACTTGATTACTTAATCTAGCAGGTGCGTTGTTAATCGTAATTTCTTTTGACATATTCAGCTGATGTAAATCTTTTTTAGGAACTTTTAAAGTTTGAAAAATTTCTCTTAATGTTAGGTTGTTATAATCTTCAGGTATTTTAAATTTCATAGAATCCTCCTACGCATTCTCTATCATCTTATCATAATTTTTGAATAACATAACGTGTAACTGTTTTATTTTCATCATTTTACAAGAATGATCAATAAAATTTATTTTTAAAATTAAAACCACACATGTATAATATAAATAATATGGCTGGTAATTGGAGAGATTTTATGTCACAACCTTCTCGTTTGGCATTGCTAAAAGAAATAGCGGAATTTTTAAATGAAGAAACAGAAATGTATAGTATGATGAATGGTGCTTTGCATTATTTATTGCAGGGCAGCCAGTTTACTACTGGTTGGATTTTCTTTATTGATGACAGTGGACATCATGAATTGGTTGCTGATTCGGATTTACCTGGTGCTTTACAGCGTGAGCAGTGTCAATTTATGCATGAAGGTTCATGTTGGTGTGTACGTGCATATCATAACCATAAACTGACAAAGGCATCTAATATTATCAATTGTTCGCGTATAAATTTGGCCGCCCAAGCCTATAGCGATGAAACAGAAGACATCACACATCATGCAACGGTGCCACTCAAATCAGGAGATGAACAGTTTGGGCTGCTTAATGTTGCAGCTCCTCATAAACATACATATAGTGATGATGATTTAGAACTTTTAGAATCTGTCGCTTTTCAAATTGGCTCTGCAATTAAACGTATCTTACTTACCAACAAAGAAAAAGAACGTGCGCGTGTCAATGAGCGTAACCGACTAGCTAGAGATTTACATGATTCAGTTAATCAGATGCTATTTTCTCTAAAGATTACCGCTCATGCTGCCCAAGGCATGACAACGGATCAATCTGCCCAAAAAGCATTTCAAACCATTGAAGATATCAGCCAATCAGCAGTAAATGAAATGCGTTCATTAATATGGCAATTGAAACCAGTTGGGTTAGAGCAAGGACTAGTTCATGCATTATATCACTATAGTGAACTACTACAAATAAACTTAAATGTCTCTGTAGATGGTTTGATTAAATTACCTAATACCATTGAGGAAAATATATATCGTATTGCTCAAGAAGCGATGAATAATGTCAAGAAACATGCAAATACAGAAGATGTTGATGTAACTATTAAACAGCACAATGACATGCTCTATATGTCTATTGTGGATCAAGGAAAAGGATTTGATATTACTCAGGTAACTGATAATCAATCATTAGGGTTGAAAAATTTAAAACAGCGGGTCGGTTCAATGAAAGGCAAGATTGAAATACACGCAGAAGTAGGCCAAGGAACCGCAATTTATATTGAAATTCCATTAACATAATTACGCAAAGGAGTTGTCTCTGTGGCGGATATCATACTCGTAGATGATCATCATATTGTCCGACAAGGATTAGAATTTTTGTTATCAACAGTTGAAGAATTCAATGTCATTGAAAGCTTTGCGAATGGTGCATCATTTATAAGTTATTTAAGTGAGAACCAGCCACCTGATATTGTTTTATTAGATTTGGTAATGCCTGAGATGAATGGTATTGAGGTGACTGAATTTTTAAAAAAGAACTATTCTGACATCAAAGTGCTGGTATTAACAAGTTATGTAGATGACGAACATGTCATTTCTGCGATAAATAAGGGTGCAGATGGCTATGAAATGAAAGATGTAGAACCAGCAAAGCTTATTGAAACAATACGACGTGTTTTAGTAGGTGAACGCATTATTCACCCAGAAGCCAAAACTGTAATGGAAGCTGTGGCCAAAAAACCGCATTATACCAATAAATTATCAAAACGAGAAATTGACGTTTTACGAGAAATGGTCAAAGGAAAAACAAACAGAGAGATTGCTGAAACACTATTTGTATCAGAAAAAACAATAAAAACGCATGTTAGTCACATTTTTAATAAGTTACAAGTCTCAGATCGTACTCAAGCTGCTATTTATGCTATGCAAAATAACTTGATTTGATACTGAAATCAAAGTGTTGGATTATTTAGATAATTTTGTCTTTATAAAAAAAGTCAGTAAAGTAAAATTCACTCTTTTAATTTTGCGAAAAATATATTAAGATGTAATTTGTGTTTCAAGAAATGTGTATTATTGCAATTTCTTGTGTCCGGAAAAAATTATAGAAGATTCCCTAACAGAAAGGTAGATAATATAATGGATAGACAGAGTTTTACAGATTTAATTCAAACAAAATTTAAAATGGTTAGAATAGAAGCCGGTTATACTCAAGATACAATGGCTCAAACCATTGGACTTTCAAAAAAGACATTAGTTCAAATTGAAAAAGAACGTGTTTTACCAAATTGGACGACATGTGTATCAATTTGTGCACTATTTAGAAATTCAGATGTCTTAAATAGTACATTTGGTTGTGATCCTTTAGAAATTGTACAAACAATTTCACGTAATCATTGTGCATATCCTAACCACGAAACAACAAGTGATATCTACTGGAATACATTAGAATCACGCTATGGTTACATATTACAAGGCAATAAAGTTAGCGATATTTATCGCGTATTAAACCCAGATAAACAGCCTATTTTTGGGACTTCTAAGTTGAGAGAAGCAGAAACATATTTTACTCGTAATGCAAAAGACGAATTACTACATGTTTAATAACAACATTTGAGTGACAAGAGAATCGATAATGGATTAAGTCATTCAAACCATTAGATTAAAGCACTTAATTGGAATGGATATGTGAGGGTAAGACAAGTTATTCGAGTCTTATCCTCATTTTAATTTTTGTTATAGTGTCATCTCATAGCATTAGAATGCTAGTATGATATAATGCGGTACAAAATGATAAGACAATAGGAGTATATGTTTATGCATGCTTTTTTAATTATTTTATTTATGGTTGTCATTGGTGCGATTATTGGAGGTATAACCAATATAATTGCTATTCGAATGTTATTCCACCCTTATCGACCTCACTATTTCTTGAAAATTCGTATTCCATTTACACCCGGCTTAATTCCTAAAAGGCGCGGTGAAATTGCAACTAAAATAGGTCAAGTTATAGAAGAACACCTTTTAACCGAAAAACTTATCCGTCAAAAACTAATGCAACCTGAAACTAAACAATCCATTCAAGATATGATTCAACATCAGATTAGTCGATTACGCAAAGATCGAGTTACATTGCAACAGGTAGCTCAAAAATTAAACTTTGATATGGAACATTTTGTTATAAGTAAAATGCCTTCTGAAGTCGAGAAACTATTTATTCAGTTTTATAAGGACCACAAACAGAAAACGATTGAAGATATACTGCCTAAGAGCATGATGGATTTAGCAGAAGATAAAATAGATACATTAGAAGCATTGCTGATTGATAGAGTGCATCGTTATTTAACATCGACACGCGGGAGAAACGATATTGAAGACATGTTAGATACTTTCTTTTTAGAAAAAGGAAAAATTATTGGACTATTACAAATGTTTATGACAAAGGAAAGTATTGCCGAACGTATTCAGCATGAATTAATTCGCCTAACTCATCACCCTAAGGCAAATGCCATATTGAAGAATATTATCCGTAACGAATATACTACTTTTAAAGGGAAAAAGTTAAATGAAATCGTCTCAATGGAACAAGTAAGACAAATAGCTACATCGTGTGCAGAAATGGCTGCTGTTTCAAATAAAGTCAATATACCACTAAGTGATTTAGCACCTAAATTATTCAACTATCTAGAACAGCATATTGCTAAACAACTGACACAGGTCGCTATACAATTTCTATCTACTGAATTAGCTACTATTATGAAAAAGTTTAATTTAAGAGCAGTAATTGAAGAACAAATTAATACGTTTGATTTAGATTATATAGAACGTTTAATAATTGATATTGCTAAAAAAGAATTAAATTTAATAATGTCATTAGGCTTTTTATTAGGCGGCATTATAGGGCTACTACAAGGTATAGTCGCAATCTTTGTGTAAGCAATCAGTTTATGTTAAAGTATTAAAGAGTTGTTAATAAATTTTAGAAGGAGTGTCAATACAACATGGCAGTAAATTTATATGATTATGCAAACCAATTAGAACAAGCATTAAGAGATAGTGATGAATATAAAGCAATCAAAGATGCTTTTTCTAAAGTAAAAGCTAATGAAGATTCAAAAAAATTATTTGATGAATTCCGTGAAACACAAATGAGTTTCCAACAAAAACAAATGCAAGGTGAAGAAATTCCAGAAGAAGACTTGCAAAAAGCCCAAGAACAAGCTCAAGAAATTGAAAAAGATGAAAATATTTCTGAGTTAATGGCAGCAGAACAAAAAATGAGTCAAGTATTCCAAGAAATCAATCAAATTATTGTTAAACCATTAGATGAGATTTACGCTGACTAATTTAATTTTATAAAACATGTGATTTAAAACTTCTCGAAGATAATACAAACTTCGAGAAGTTTTTTTATAGATGATAAGGAAATTATTACTGTTAGCTTGTCTTGCAATCGACTGTCATGTTCAATTTATGATAAAATAAAGTAATACATAACTACCTTAATTAAGGAGATACATGCAAATGATAAAATTTATTCACTGCGCGGATTTGCATCTAGATAGCCCTTTTAAATCAAAGAGCCATTTAAGTTCAAAAATATTTGAGGATGTGCAAAAAAGTGCATATGAAAGTTTCAAAAAAATTGTCGATATTGCTTTAAAAGAAGAAGTTGATTTCGTTCTTATTGCAGGGGATTTGTTTGATAGTAATAATAGAACGTTAAAAGCTGAAGTATTTTTGAGAGAGCAATTTAAGCGTTTAGAACGTGAGCAAATATTTGTATATATTTGTCACGGAAACCATGATCCACTAAGTGCTAATATTACTTCAGAATGGCCAGACAATGTGTCTGTATTTTCTAATAAAGTTGAAACTTATCAAGCGATTACAAAAGATGGTGAAACGGTTTATTTACATGGATTCAGTTATCAAAATAATGAAAGTTATGAAAATAAAATCGATGATTATCCTTCAAGTCTAGGAAAGGATGGCATACACATTGGTATTTTACATGGGACTTACAGTAAAACAGCAACCAATGATCGATATACCGAATTTATTTTAGAGAATTTAAAAGAAAAACTCTATCATTATTGGGCACTAGGTCATATTCACGAAAGACAACAATTGAGTGACATGCCTCAAATTTACTATGCTGGTAACATACAAGGTCGACATTTTAATGAACAGGGACAGAAAGGATGTTTACTTGTAGAAGGTGATCATTTAAAACTGACAACACGCTTCATACCAACACAATTTATTCGTTTTGATGAAGCTACAATTACGACGAAACAATTTTCAAAACAAGGGATTTTTGATGTTATTCAAAAATTTAAAGAGGATGTTAGATCTAAAGGTAAAGCATTTTATCGTTTAACTATAAACATAGATAGTGATATCACGTTATCATCCCAAGATATAGTACAAATTAAAGAAATGGTACAAGACTATGAGGAAAATGAAACAAACTTTGTTATGGTTGAAGATTTGAATTTTAATTATCTCCAAAATGATGACACCCCATTAATTAAAGAATTTTCTAGCGATTTATTAAAAGATAGTACAATTTATGAAGATGCAATGAGCGATTTATATTTGAATGCTAAAACATCTAAATATTTGGATGATTATACTGGATTTAATAAAGAAGATTTAGTAAATCGTGCTGAAGATATACTAAAAGCAGAGATGAGAGGTGACAATCTTGATAATTAAATCATTAGAAATATATGGATACGGACAATTTGTACACCGTAAGATTGAATTTAATCGAGCATTTACTGAAATATATGGTGAGAATGAAGCGGGTAAATCAACGATTCAAGCATTTATACATTCGATATTATTTGGTTTTCCTACTAAAAAAGAAAAGGAACCCCGTTTAGAGCCACGATTAGGCAACCAATATGGTGGTAAATTGACATTAATTTTAGATGATAATTCTACAATTGAAGTTGAACGAGTTAAGGGACGCGCTCAGGGTGATGTGAAAGTATTTTTAGAAAATGGAACTATTAAAGATGAAGCGTGGCTCAATGCAAAGCTTAATCATATTAATAAAAAAACATACCAAGGTATTTTCTCATTTGACGTTTTAGGACTTCAAGATATTCATCGTAATTTAAATGAGACACAACTACAAAGTTATTTATTAGAAGCTGGTGCGCTCGGCTCGACAGAATTTGGTCATATGGGTGAGGTTATCAGTCAAAAGAAAGAAGAATTATATAAAAAATCGGGAAAAAATCCAATTTTAAATCAGCAATTGGCACAATTAAAAGGGTTGGAAGCTCAAATTCGAGATGAAGAAGCAAAACTTACTGATTACCATCGCTATGTTGATGATAAAGATAAGTCGTCACGTCATCTTGCACACTTAAAAGACAATTTAAGTCAGCTTTCTTCGATGCATGCTGCGAAACAAAAAGAAGTGGCTCTACATGAACAAACACAAGAATGGAAAGAGTTAGAAGGCAAATTAAATATCGAGCCGCTTACTTTCCCAGAACAAGGTATTGATAGATATGAAGCAGCTAAAGGATATAAGCAAACATTAGAACAAGAGATTGGCTTAAAGGAAGAAGCCCTAAAGCAACTTACTAAAGAGAATAAACAATTGTCAGTGCCGAATGACGATACAATAGAACAATTTAAGCAGATATATAGAGAAGAAAGCGATATTAAGCAAAGTGAAATTGAACTGAATGCACGTGCTAAAGAAATATCAGAAAAACAACATGCGCAGCAAGAACATAAGACAAGTGTTGGATGGCAAGAAATTCATCATGATACGGATACCTCTGAAGCGGCTAAGAGCTATGCTAGCTATTTAATCAAAGCACGTCAGGAAGAACAAATACAGCAACAACATTTAACGCGTCTAATAGATGAAAATACAATAGAGCAAACTGCATTAGTGAAAGAGATTGAGGCTTTAGAGCAAGATTTAATTTCTGAAGATGCACTTGCAAAGAAAAAACAATATAATCAACAAAAGTTAGAACTCAATGAAAAAGAAAATTTGTATCAAAAATTAAAGGATACTTTTGAAACTGAAAAAGCCAATAAAATCAAGCGTCAACAGTGGTTAAGATTTAGCTTTGTATTATTGGCAATTGTTGGTATAGCCTTAGCAGTATTTTCATTTATGACACAGAATATGATATTTACTGTAGTATTTGCAGTATTAACGCTTATTTTTATCGTGGGTATATTTTTAGCGAAGGCCAAAACGGTTGATTATAGTGAAACTATTGGTATTGAGATTCAAGATTTAGAGCAGCAATTAAACTATTTAGAAAATGATTACGATTTAGATTTCGATCTAGAAGAACAATATCAACTGCGTGACCAATGGCAAAACGCATTAAAAAATAAAACAATCATTGATGAAAAAATGAAACATCAGCAAGATAAACTTTTAAGTTCGCATCAACAATTAGATCGTCATGAACACGATATTAACGAAGTTAAACAATCATTGTTCTTACCAACTAAAATGTCAGATGACTTATTATTAGATAGTATTAAAACAATAAATACTATTAAATCAGACGATAAATTACTTCAGACATTACAACAAGATTATAATCATTTGAATGATAAGATTACTTCGTTTTATGAACAAGCTAAGAGCACGGTGCAACCAGAAATCGAACGCTTTAATCGTTCTTCATTCTTTGATGATTTAAAAGATTGGATTTCAACTTCAGAATCAAATCGTCAACGTAAAGCAGAATTAAATAAACAAATAACACTGTTAAATAATGAATTAACACAACTTCATGCAAATTTAGCAGAAAATACGGCAACGATTGATACATTATTTAATTTTATAGGTGTCAATGATGAAGAAAGTTATTATGCACACCATAAGGCATATCAAACTTATCAACAAAATTTAGCAAGATTCAATGATTTAACAAAATATCTTGAAAATCAAAATTACTCATATGAAGATAGTTCAGCTTTAAGCAAAAAAACAACGGCACAACTAGATAAAGAAGATCAAGTGTTAGCAAAACAAGTAGATGATTATAACGAACAATTTCTTGCCAAACAGCAGGAAGTTAGTGATTTAACTGCTCAAATTAAGCATATGGAAACAGATAGTACGCTGTCAGATTTACGTCATGAATATCATAGCTTAAAAAATCAAATGAATGAAATTGCCAAGGATTGGGCAAGCCTAAGCTATTTACAAGCTTTGGTAAATGAACATATTAAGCAAATTAAAGACAAACGCTTACCTCAAGTAATAAAAGAGGCTACAAATATTTTTAATAAATTAACCAATTCGGCATACGTACAAATTACCTATGCAGATGACAAGATTATGGTTAAACACCATAACGGTCAAGTATTTGAACCTATGGAGTTAAGCCAATCAACAAAAGAAATACTATATATTTCATTACGCCTTAGTTTGATAAAAGTTTTAAAGCCATATTATCATTTGCCAATTATTGTGGATGATGCATTTGTACATTTTGATAAAAAAAGAAAACGTATAATGCTGAATTATTTAAGAGATTTAGCAGAAAATCATCAAGTTCTTTACTTCACTTGTACCAAAGATCAAATTGTGCCATCTAAAGAAATGCTTGTGTTGAACAAACTGGAGGAAGGCGATAAATAATGAGAAATGTAGAAAATTTAAATCCGGGGGACTCTGTTAATCATTTTTTTCTTATTCATAGAGCGACACAAGGTGTGACAGCTCAAGGTAAGGATTATATGACCTTATTTCTACAAGATAAGAGTGGCGATATTGAAGCGAAACTTTGGACGGTAACTAAAGATGATATGCAATTACTTAAGCCTGAAGAAATTATTAAAGTCAAAGGCGATGTGATTAATTACCGTGGGCGTAAACAAATGAAAGTAAACCAATTTCGTTTAGCAACAGCAGAGGATGGTTTGAAAACACAAGATTTTGTTGATGGTGCACCGATGACACCAGATGAAATTAAAGAAGAAATTTCACATTTTATGTTAGATATTGAAAATGCAAACCTACAACGTATTACGCGATATTTAATCAAAAAATATCAAGATCAGTTTTTCACATTTCCAGCCGCGAGCTCACATCATCATAATTTCGCTAGTGGCTTGAGTTATCATGTCTTAACCATGTTGCGCATTGCTAAAGAGATTTGTGATATTTATTCATTACTTAATCGTAGCTTATTATATAGTGCAATTATTTTACATGATATAGGTAAGGTAAGAGAACTAAGTGGTCCAGTAGCAACAACTTACACGATTGAAGGGAATTTATTAGGCCATATTTCTATAGCAAGTGATGAAGTGGCTGAGGCTGCGAGAGAACTCGGTATCGATGGCGAAGAAGTAATGTTATTAAGACATATGATTTTAGCACATCACGGCAAAATGGAATTTGGTTCACCAAAATTACCACATTTAAAAGAAGCAGAAATCTTATTCTTTATTGATAATATTGATGCTAAAATGAATATGTTTGAAAAAGCATTTAAGAAAACTGATAAAGGTCAGTTTACGGAACGTATTTTTGGACTTGAAAATAGACAATTTTATAATCCAGAATCACTGTAATTAATTTTTTAACCAAGCTCTACATTTTGTAATGATTTTTTTAATTATTACATGGTGTAAAAAGCTTGGTTTTTTAATTACATTAAATACACATATCCGATAGTTGATTGTTTATTAAATTACATATAAACAACAAAACTTATTAATATGTTTATTTAAAAGGAAAATAGACAAAATATGACAAGACATTAATTTATATTTGTGCTATTTTAGGTTTGAAATAGCGCTATCTAAGAAATTCATCGCTGTGTTTTAATGATAAATTCATAAGATTTATAGAAAGAAGGAAATGTTTATGAATGAAAGTGAAAAAATAATTGATATTCATCATCATATTATTCCTCCACTGTATAAAAAGTCACTCAAGAAAATTGGTATAACAATGTCTGGTGGGTATCCAATAAAAGATTGGACTCCTCAGGATAGTCTTGACATGATGGATAAATTGCATATCGACATAGCTGTAACTTCAATTTCAGAGCCAGCAACTTTACCATTTTCAAGAAAACAAGCAGCAAAGGTAGCACGTGCAGTTAATGAATATCAAGCAGAATTAAAACAACAATATCCAGATAAATTTAAGAGTTTTGCCCTGATTCCTTTGCCATTTGTTAAAGAGTCAATTAAAGAAATTAAATATGCATTAGATGTCTTAAAATTAGACGGTGTAGGCTTACTATCAAATTACAATGAATCCTTTTTAGGCGATGATTGTTTTGATGATGTAATGCACGTAATCAATGATAGAAAGGGCATAGTATTTGTGCATCCGAGTTCATCACCTAAGCAATTTAAAAAGCCACAATATGTATTTGTCGATTTTCTTGAGGAATTTACATTTAATACCACTAGAGCGGCTACGAATTTGATTTTAAGTGGTACAGTGGAACGCTATTCAAATATTAAATTTATACTTGCCCATTCTGGAGGTACGCTGCCATATATTAATTGGCGTATTAGTGAAGCAGTAAACACCGAAAAATATATTATGGAAGCACCTGCACAACGTTTAAAATCCTTTATAACAAGTAGTAAAAAAGAAATTGTTAAATCGATTCTACAACATCCTATTCAATATGGATATTTGTTTAAAACATATAAGCATGCACTTTCTGGTTGGTCATCATTAACAAAGCCAGCAAATTACTATATTGGTCAATTTTATTATGATACAGCATTATCAACTGGAGAATCGACTTTTGCTAGTTTAAAAGAAGTAACCGATATTTCTCATATTTTATTTGGTTCAGATGCACATTATGCACCGGATAGTTGGATTGCTAAAATGCAAAAAAACATTAGTGAATCTAACTATTTTTCAGAGCAAGATAAGGTGAATATCTTCAATGTAAATAGCTCTCGCATACTTTAAAAATAAGATTGTTTCGTATGATTTAATAAACCTCGCTAAAATATGATGATGAGTTCGCTTATGTATAAGAATAAAAATAAGATTTACGTATCTGCCAATGAGAATTTTAACTTAAATTCAGCAAGACATGACAAAAATGTTATTAAATCAAATATTAGTTTTAGACATGCTCGAAGTCAAACAAGCGTTAATATTTGTCCACATGGCATTAAATATAGGAAAATGGTAGCTTATTCAATTGGCAAAATCATTTCGTTTAAAGAAAAAAAGGGCGGAACAGAATTCATTTTGAATTCGTTGTTCCGCCTCGGCAAGGTTGACTAGAATTGAAAAAAGCTTAGTATAATCGTATTTTCAATCTAGTCAACTAATATTTAGTTCATAGCTTGAAACATAATGATGTCCTGTACGCTTTATTAATGTAGTTAGAGAACTTTATCTCTCAACTTATTAAGACATACCCAATTATTGTAATCCTGCAGCACTGCCGCCTGATTGAGCTTGTTGTTGTTGCTTGATTTTATCTGGGTTTAAAATTTGATCCTCAACTACTTTTTTAAGATCTCGATCTTTATAATCAACTTTGTATTGATCTAGTAAATCTTTATAAGCATCTGTTAATAACTTAGGATTTTTTTGAACTTTTTGTTCTATCATTTTTTCTTTTATATTAGCTTTCTCACTATTGAAATCTGAATTGAAATCTGATTCTTTATCCGCTTTAATAATATGATAGCCATAATCAGTTTTGATAACTTTAGAAACTTTTCCTTCTTTTAAGTCAAATAATGCTTTTTCGAATTCATCAACCATTTGACCTTTAATGACATATCCTAGAGAACCATCTTTTTTGGCACTTGAAGAATCCATTGATTCTTTTTTCGCAATTTCACCGAATTTACTTGGATCCTTTTCAACTTGCTTTTGAATTTCTTCAGCTTTTTCTTTTGCTTTTTTATCAGATAAGCCTTCTTTATCACTATCTTTAGATTTAACTTTTATTAAAATGTGAGATGCTTTTTTAGAATTGTCTTTTACATCTTTATCAGAAACTTTAATTTTATCTGCAAGTAATTGTTTTTGATAGGCAGCTAATTTTTTCTGTTGTTTATAATCATCTAGTGACATTCCTTGTTGCTTTAATGTACTTTCAAATTGATCTTTACCACCATATTTTTTTTGTTCTTGTTTAATTTCATCGTCTATATCTTTTGTATCAACTTTATCTTTATATTTATCTTCTAATATTTTATTTAACATTATACTAAATGAAGTGTTAGCGATTTGTTCATTACCAATTTTTTTCATAACGTCAGCAACTTTGACGTCACCAGCTTTTGATGACATGAGGGTGTTGTCTTTTGAGTCTGCAGCATTTGAACCACAAGCACCAAGTAATAATGCACTTGCAGTTACTGGAATAATAATTCTATTCATAATCTTCATAGTCGAATTCTCCTTTGGTTAATATAACAAAGTTAATATAACACACTTTTTAAGCAGGACCAATTAACTTTGTGCCAGATAGGACCAAAGTACTAGGTGTATATTGACTACATTATTAATTTTTATGCGGTTATTAAAATGATGTAAGGGTGCGAAATATACTTTAGAATGATAGGTAAGCTCAATACAAAAAGAAGGAAGTATGATTTCTAGAAAAAAGCCAGTAAATGCGTTTTTATAACTTCATTTACCGGCTTCTTTAGCGACTATACTTTGTATCATTGGTTATGCTAATTTATTTGATAGAATTTAAAGTATATTATTTAACATATTTATTAGTAGCTTTAGTTAAAATATTAATCCCAGACTGATGTTCTTCAATATAATTGCCATAATTTGAAAATAAAATGAGTTTTAAATATAAAAAATCAGTAATGGAATAACCAAAATTTAAAGCAATTAAAAAAACAAAATAGTGACCAAATTCAGGGTGACTCATAATTAATCGAATAAAAATACCAGTTATGATAATAAAAGGTAATAATAAATTTAAACAAAAATAATATTTATTAATGGGTTGACTAACATATATATTGAAAAAAGGTAACCATCTGGATTTAGAAAGTTGATGGATTTTAAATGATTTGTAGTACGATATAAAAAACAGTAAATGAATACATTTATGAATAGGGTATAATGCAATAACAGCACATAACAATATTGGAAAATAATGATCGGAAAGAGGCGTATTAGAGAAATAATACATAATTTCATAACAAATTAAAAACATGATAATGGTAGAGACAAAGCTTAAAAATGCAATTCTTGGTAATCCAAATCTTGAATGAATATCTATTTGTCTCTTACATAAAAACATTAGTCTGCCTCCTTTATCATATGTCATGTATTATCTATCTAAAGTTAGGCTTAGTCAAGTAGTAGTGTAGTGAAATGGAGTATAAATTAAATGACACTTAATTAGTGATTTAAATTCGAAATTCAGTTTGTAAATAATTGAAATAAAAAGGGAGCGGGACAGAATTCATAATGAATTCGTAGTCCCGCCCCGGCAAGGTTGACTAGGATTGAAAAAAGCTAGGTATTAGCGTATTCTCAATCCAGTCAACTAATGCCAATATAGAACTCAGAGCCTAAAATATAATTATGTTCCAAACGCGTATAAATTAAACATAACTATTTATTAATTTTTATCACTTGATAATTCTTCGCTTATTTGTTGACCGCGATTTTGTAAATTTTCAATATGCGATTGTAACTGTTCAATATTTGGATTAATATCTGCTTTAAAGTTACCAATTAAAGATTTAATTTCATCACCAATTGAAGAAGCATAAGCAGTGCTTTCATTTTTTATTTGCTTCGTATAGTCTATCACATTGTAGACATTATGCTTTAAATTTTCAATTTCACGTTCCAACTCTGAATTTGTACCTGTAGGCTCTTTCGCATCAATCGTTGCATTTTTTACGCTTTGATTGTCACGGTTGAGAAATGTAACAGCTACGCCGGCAGCTATTCCAACACCTAGGCCAAATATTATACGTGTTGCTTTCATAAAATATGTCTCCTCGCTTTTTAATGAATTACTTAGTTTATACCCTGGAAGTCCGTGATGTATGCACTAACGTTAAAATTGAGACTGAATTTGCTTTGCAATATCTTCTTTAGCACGATCATCGATGAGGTCTTCATGAGTTTCCCAATGATAGCCGAAGCCATCGACATCATCTTTATATCTTGGTAATAGGTGGAAATGCAGATGAAAGACAGATTGGTCAGCAAACGCTCCATTATTTTGAATGATATTTAAACCATCAGGATTAAAAGCTTTCTTGATAGCATTTGCTACTTTAGGTAAGGCAACACCAATATGTTGCATTGTTTCAGCATCAGTTTCAAAAATATTAGCAGAAGCCTTTTTAGGAATGAGTAGCGTATGTCCCTTAGTTACTTGTGAAATATCTAAAAATGCATATACATAGTCATCTTCATAAACTTTATAGCTCGGAATATCTCCAGATAAAATTTTACTAAAAATTGTTTCTGACATTAAAATCCACTCCTTTAGTCGTACATTTGTTAATATTATATCATTCCTATCAAAATTTTTCGTCTTTAACATAGTTGTAATTTTAGGCTAGAATGATGATTTTTGGTACAATAGTTGCGTGGAGGTGCGATATGACAGTTAAAGTAGAGCATTTAACAGGTGGTTATGGAAAACGGCCTGTCATTTCAGATATAACTTTTGAATTGCAAAAAGGAGAAATTGTAGGTTTAATTGGCTTAAATGGTGCTGGTAAAAGTACTACGATTAAACACATGCTTGGTTTACTAACACCAATGCAAGGCGCATTATCAATTTCAAATACAAATATAAATGATGATATTGAATCATATAGACAAAAATTATCCTATATTCCTGAATCGCCCATTATTTATGAGGAATTAACTTTAAAAGAACATATTGAAATGACTGCAATGGCTTATGGCATATCGAATGAAGAAGCAATGAGACGTGCAGAACCATTATTAAAGTCATTCCGTCTTGAAAAAGAGTTAGACATTTTCCCTAGTCATTTTTCTAAAGGTATGAAGCAAAAAGTTATGATAATATGCGCTTTTATTGTTGATCCAGAATTATATATTATTGATGAACCATTTTTAGGTTTGGATCCTTTAGGTATTCAGTCTATGCTTGATTTGATGGTAGAAAAGAAAAAAGAAAATCGTACCGTGTTAATGAGTACGCATATATTAGCAACAGCAGAACGATATTGTGATCGATTTATTATTTTAGATAAAGGCAAAATTGTTGCATTTGGTAATTTAGATGAATTGCGAGAACAAACAGGTCTTCATCATCAAACATTAGATGAGATTTATATCCATGTTACTCAAGGTGGCCAATTAGAATGACCATAAAACCTGAAGTCGCTTTATTTAAACAGAGAAAAATCGCAATTCGCAAGGAAAAAAACTATTATAATAAATTTATATTCAATGGTCACTTTTCAGTTTTTCTATTAATTCTTTTAGGTGCTTTTATCATGGGGTATGGACAATGGTTACGCCATATACCACAACACATAGATTATGCACTGATTACAAGCTTTATTGTTGCTATCACTTCTATTTTTCCAATTCGTACACTATTGAAACAAGCGGATGAATTATTTTTATTACCATTTGAACAGCACATGAAAACATATGTGCGTCTAAGTTTAAATTACAGTTTCTATAATCGTATAGCGTTGCAGTTAATCATTCTAGTGGTACTTTATCCATTATTTTCTAAATTACCACATTTTTCTATTTTAAATTATTTGATTTTTGTAGGAATGGTCTTTTTACATTCTTACTTAGGATTATATATACGCTGGCAATGGTACTTAGGTCAAAAATCATCTTGGTCGATTAACACTCTTTTAGTCATAATTAATATTTTAGGCTATGAACTTGTGTTAGGATTAAATAATTATTTAGGCTTACTTCTTACTCTTTTAATAGTAGTTAGCTATATAGTTTTGAAAAAGCAAAATGCGGTATCTTTATTCCCTTGGGAGAGAATGATTCGTATTGAGCAACGTCATCATACTAATTATTATAAATTTGTTAATATGTTTACTGACGTTAAACATTTAAAAGAGACCGCCGTGCGTCGTAGATATCTTGATCCATTGTTGGTTATACCAAAAGCTACACGTTTCAATGCTAAAAATATGTATTTATTTCTATTTACACGGAGTTTTGTTAGAGGAAAAGATGCATTTAATATTATTTTACGATTAATTATTATCGCATTAATCTTAATGATATGGTTAGCGAATCCTTTTGTTACCATTGTCATCGGTTGCTTATTTATGTATATTACGTTGTTACAAATGTCTCAATTTTATACGCAACAAGCATATGGCTTATGGCCACAAGTATGGCCAGTACCCGATACATTTGTAATCCGAGGATATGAACAGTTTCTTTATCGGTTAATGTTGGTGATTGGTTTGATCTTTTCAATCACCTTTGTGTATCTTTATCCGCAGTTTTTCTTCGGTATCATTGTCTTTTTCCTTGTAGGTTGGCTAACAATACGTAGCACTATTAAAAAATTAAAATACCAAGAAACATTATTAAGAGATTGAAAAAAAGCATTACTAAGTACATGGATAAACGTGATACTTAGCAATGCTTTTTTAATATTTTATTAATCTTTAACTGGATATAAATAACGCTCAAAGTAGCTAGAATGTTGACTACTTGCACCAAAAAATTGGCTTAATGCTGATTTAGAAAAATGTTGTTGAAACAATTCTGATGTTTTAAAATCTTCATACGATTGTCTATCGGCAAAACCAAAGTAAATTTTATAAGTAGTGCCTTCAACTGGCTTTAAAAAGCGATAACTTTTAAATCCTCCAAAAGATGAAAAATCTAATGTTAATTGAGCGAGTTTTTTCTCTAATTGATAAGCATAGTTTTCTGCAGTAGGGATAAAAATAGCAGAATAAAAATGGTTACTATTTAATTCATTATATGCTGTTATTGTCTCATACGTTGTTGGATGTTTTAAAATAGAAGGATTAGAAGACTCTTCGATAATAACTGAATTATCAGCAGTAGAGAATACAAATAATTGACGGTCTTCATTGTTAATTCTGATTTGATTTAGAAAGCCATATGTGCCATAAGTTGTATATATTTTCATGGTCAAAACCTCCTTATTGCCTTTATTATAAGCGTTTTGAGTGTAGATTGCTAGATGAATGAATGTATATACGTTACGTTCAATATTTATAGTGTATGTTAAAAATTGTGCTTTGTCATTTTTATGACATTTAAGCTCAAAAATATGGTAACAAACGACAATATGGTATTATTGAAAAGAATGATTTAAGTATAGGGGGACGTTTAGGTGCATAATAAAAATAATGCAATACTTAATACAATTAAGGGTGAAAAAGCAACACACACACCTGTATGGTTTATGCGCCAAGCTGGTCGTTCTCAACCAGAATATCGCAAATTAAAGGAAAAATATTCATTGTTTGAAATTACACATCAACCAGAACTATGTGCTTATGTTACACATTTACCAGTAGATAATTATCAAACAGATGCAGCTATATTATATAAAGATATCATGACACCGTTAAAGCCTATAGGTGTAGATGTTGAAATTAAGTCAGGTATAGGGCCGGTTATTCATAATCCGATCCAATCGGTTAATGATGTAGACAAATTAACACAGATTGATCCTAAAAGAGATGTTCCATATGTTCTTGATACAATTAAGTTGTTAACTCAAGAAAAATTAAATGTGCCACTGATAGGATTTACTGGGGCACCGTTCACGCTAGCTTCTTATATGATTGAAGGTGGGCCCTCAAAAAATTACACATTTACGAAAGCTATGATGTATCGAGATGAAGCAACTTGGTTTGCGCTAATGAATCATCTTGTATCTATTTCTATAGATTACGTTGTTGCGCAAGTTGAAGCAGGCGCTGAATTGATTCAAATTTTCGATTCATGGGTTGGGGCATTAAATGTACAGGATTATAAATACTACATCAAACCAGCAATGCAGAAATTAATATCTGGAATTAAAGAGAAACATGATGTGCCCATTATACTTTTCGGAGTAGGTGCGAGCCATTTGATTGACGAATGGAATGACTTGCCGATTGATGTTTTAGGTTTAGATTGGAGAATATCTATTATACAAGCTCAGAGCATGGGTATAAGTAAAACATTACAAGGTAATTTAGATCCAGCATTATTATTAGCTCCATGGCCTGTGATTGAAGAAAGACTTAAAAATATTTTGGATCAAGGATTGATGTATGGTAAGCATATTTTCAATTTAGGTCATGGTGTATTTCCAGAAGTAAACCCTGATACATTAAAACGCGTTAGTCAATTTGTTCATGACTACACAAAAAGATAAATATATTCAACAAAGGTAGGTATTAAAATGTCTAAAAAAGTAGGTCTATTGGTAATGGCTTATGGTACACCTAATGATGAAAGTGAAATTGAAGATTATTACACTGATATTCGCCATGGTAAATGCCCAAGTGATGCTGAACTTCAGGATTTAAAAGATAGATATGAATTTATAGGTGGCTTATCACCATTAGCAAAAACAACCAATAAACAAGCTGAAGCAATTAAAGAAGCATTAAATCTGGCATATCAAAATGTTGACTTTGAAGTCTATCTTGGATTAAAACATATATCACCATATATTGAAGAGGCTGTTGAACAAATGCATCAAGATGGGATAACTGAAGCGGTAACAGTCGTATTGGCGCCTCATTATTCTAGTTTTTCAGTAGGATCATATAATCAAAGAACAAAAGAAGAAGCTGATAAATTTAATATTCAATTACATCACGTAGAACATTATTATCAGCAACCTAAATTTTTACAGTATTGGACTGAAAAAATTAATGAAACTTTAGCCAATATTCCAGAAAGCGAACATGATGATACTGTGCTTGTAGTATCTGCACATAGTTTACCTAAAGGACTGATTGAGCGCAATAATGATCCTTATCCTCAAGAATTAACTGATACGATGAATCAATTACAAATACAATCTGCTATTCAACATGTGGCACAAGGGTGGCAATCAGAAGGGAACACGGGTACACCTTGGCTTGGACCAGATGTGCAAGACTTAACACGGGAATTATATGAAGCACATCACTATAAACATTTTATTTACGCACCAGTTGGTTTTGTTTGTGAACATTTAGAAGTTTTATACGATAATGATTACGAATGTAAAGTTGTATGTGATGACATTGGTGCAACATATCATCGTCCGGTAATGCCGAACGTGGATCCATTATTTATTGGTGCCATTGTTGATGAAATTCAATCAATATTTTAAAAGGAAGCGTGAAATGCAGTGAGCAAAAAAATTGCGATAGTTGGAGCGGGAATTACTGGATTATCAAGTGCATATTATTTAAATAAGCAAGACGCCGATTTAGATATCACTGTTTTTGAAGCAGCAAATCGTCCTGGGGGGAAAATTCAAACCTATCGTCAAGATGGTTATACGATTGAGCTGGGTCCTGAATCATATTTAGGACGCAAAACAATAATGACAGATATCGCACATGAAATCGGGCTTGGACAAGACTTAATTACTAACAGAACAGGGAAGTCTTATATTTTTGCCAAGAATAAGTTATACCCAATTCCTGGTGGGGCAATTATGGGGATTCCAACAGATATAAAACCATTTATTAAGACAAAATTAATCTCTCCGTTGGGCAAACTACGTGCAGGTTTAGATTTATTTAAAAAACCAATCATCATGCCAAATAACGATATTTCAGTCGGCCAGTTTTTTAGACAGCGTTTAGGAGATGAAGTACTTGAACATCTTATTGAACCATTAATTGGCGGAATTTATGGTACAGATATAGATCGATTAAGTCTAATGAGTACATTTCCTGAATTTAAAGAGCGGGAAGAACAATATGGCAGTTTAATTAAAGGTATGAAATATGAAAAAGAGCAACGTATCAAGAAAAGAGAATTATATCCTGGATCGCCCAAAGGACAATTTAAACAATTTAGACATGGTTTGAGTTCGTTTATTGAAGCATTGGCTGATTTTATTAAACAAAAAGGCGTAAAAATTGAATACCATACACCTATTAAAGATATTTTAGTGTCACAAAAAAGTTATCAACTTATTACAGAAGAAAATAAAGTTGATTTTGATGCAATTATTGTGACTACACCTCATCAGACCTTCATGAACTGGTTTAGTCATGATCCGGCATTTGATTACTTTAAGCATATGGATGCTACATCAGTAGCTACAATTGTCATGGCCTTTGATGAGTCCAATATTGAAAATACCTATGATGGAACTGGATTTGTAATAGCTAGAACCAGTGACACGCACATTACGGCTTGTACATGGACCTCAAAAAAATGGCCTTTCACTACGCCAGAAGGCAAAGTGTTAATACGTGCTTACATTGGAAAACCTGGTGATACAGTAGTAGCTGACCATACCGATGAAGAGTTAGTGTCAATGGCACGGAAAGATTTGACAAAAATGATGACATTTAAAGGAGAACCAGATTTTACAATTGTTAATCGTTTAGAAAAAAGTATGCCACAGTACCATGTTGGACATATAAAAAATATTCATGAAATTCAATCGCATATTAAACGAACATACCCGAGATTGCGTATTACCGGTGCACCATTTGAAGCAGTAGGACTTCCAGACTGCATATCACAAGCGAAAAAAGCTGCTGATGAAATATATCATGAATTATAAACAAATCTCAACCACTTATAAGAGTAGATCGTGCCCTTTGAGTGGTTTTGATTTACAATAAACCTAATTAATATGAAAGAAGGGGAAATGTTATGACAGATGTTATTATCATCCATTCAATTCATGGAAATGCAAAAAATCATTGGTATGAATGGTTAAAACATAACTTAACTTTAGAAGGTTATTATGTTCAATTGTTTAATTTACATTCATCTGACAATACGAATATTAATAATTGGCTAACTGAAATGAATGCCCAGTTAGAAGTTAGACAAAAAGATACATACTTTGTCACACATGGATTCGGTTCAATCGCTGCATTAAAATATATAGAGCAGCTTGATCAACAAATAGAAGGTTTCTTTAGTATTTCCGGATTTAAAGAAGATGCGCAAGACATTGATGAAAATATCAATTTAGAAGGTATTCATATTGATTACGAAAATGTAAAGTCAAAAGTAGATCACTTTTATGGCTTGACGTCTAAGGATGACAGATATGTTTCATATCAAGAAACAAAAAAACTTATGGATACATTAGGAGGCCATTTAAAAATTGTAGAACACGGTGGTCACTTTTTAGAAGAAGAGGGCTTTACTACATTTACAGCACTTCAAAACAAAATGCAAGGGTATATGACACGATAAATTGTCATAATGTTGGAAGAAGTGACTGTTTTGGTAATGATAAACTAAACGCTTTCTCACGAACTTAATTATACAGTTAGAAAAGTCACTTAGTATCAAAAGTTTCCCTTTTCTAACTGTGGTTTGTTTTTACACAAATTACTTCTGTTAATATATTGACTATTTTTAGGCTACTGTATATACTGATTAAGTACTTGAGAAAAACAGACTATTTTCTCAGTATGTCAAATCATTTTTAACCCTTAATAAAGTAAATGTAAAAATTTGCTAAAATTGATATTGACATCTACTAAGTGAAAATGATACCATATTTAAGTGGTCAAATTAGAGAAATTAATTTTTTATTGCCGCGGGATGGAGCAGTTCGGTAGCTCGTCGGGCTCATAACCCGAAGGTCGGTGGTTCAAATCCGCCTCCCGCAATTATTTATTTGGTCTCGTAGTGTAGCGGTTAACACGCCTGCCTGTCACGCAGGAGATCGCGGGTTCGATTCCCGTCGAGACCGCCATTACTTTTTATTATGGTTCAGTAGCTCAGTTGGTAGAGCAATGGATTGAAGCTCCATGTGTCGGCAGTTCGACTCTGTCCTGAACCATT
>NZ_KV809483.1:32928-72252 GCF_001812565.1 Staphylococcus sp. HMSC059F04
GAAGTGGTTAACGCATCGGATTGTGGTTCCGACATTCGAGGGTTCGATTCCCTTCAACCGCCCCATAATCGTAATGATTTGCGGGTGTAGTTTAATGGCAAAACCTCAGCCTTCCAAGCTGATGTTGTGGGTTCGATTCCCATCACCCGCTCCATCTTATTTATCCACAGTAGCTCAGTGGTAGAGCTATCGGCTGTTAACCGATCGGTCGTAGGTTCGAGTCCTACCTGTGGAGCCATGGCTCCTTGGTCAAGCGGTTAAGACACCGCCCTTTCACGGCGGTAACACGGGTTCGAGTCCCGTAGGAGTCATATAAGCAGAAGTGAAATATCGCTTCTGTTTTTTATTTTATTAAGTCATATGTTACGGAGAGTTGTCCGAGCTGGCCGAAGGAGCACGCCTGGAAAGTGTGTAGGCGCTTTATCGCGTCTCGAGGGTTCGAATCCCTCACTCTCCATACAAAATTAAAAATCAGTTTAATTCTGATTAATTAAATTACTCTAGAACGTTGATATATCAGCGTTCTTTTTTATTCGCATTTCCATAAACTTACTCTTAGCTACAAAAAACTACGCATTTAAATAGTTTTCAAGTAATTTATTTTCTACACTTACTAAATCAATCGCTACAATGTTTGATATATAAATTTGGTCAACATCTGTAAACTCTAAGGAATTAAAATCTAAAACTTTTACTTTTATGATATTTTCCTGTACTTCGGTTACACGTCCAATGATTAATTCAATGCTATCTTGCATAACGATTGTTATCATTGAGTTTAAAGTAATTAAATCTTGCAAATCTGAAGATAAATGGAATGTATTTTCAATATTAAATGGATTAAACATGCCATGTTCTTTGCTTTGTAAAATATAATTATCGATTAATTCAATGTATTTTGAATGATTACAAGTTTCTAAAATGTATTCCTTATTCCTTAATTGGTAACTGTCTAGTACACCTTTTTCATCAATAGACTTAAATATAATGAAATTTTCATTTTCTTCAAGGACATATCCTACTGAAAATGTTTCTTCTAAGCCGTTAGTATAAATTTCTACGAGTTCTTTTTTTATCATGAAATTATATCTCCTTTTATCATTAATTTTTTTCAATAAAAGTCCCATAACCAGCGTAGCAAAAAAGTATAAATGCAAAGTGTAAAATTTATAAAAATACTGTGAAAAATAACTAATGTATCCTAGTTGTTAACTTTAAGGTTTATTTAAAAATATAATGCTTCAAATAACCTAAGCACTGTCACTGATAAAATCATACAAAATCGCTATAATAAGAATGTATATGAACATGGAGGTCTATTGAGTTGGAATATTGGTTATCAGAACAGAGTTATATGAATCCAAATAAAATAGCAATTACAGATGGTGTTAAGGCACTCACATTTCGAACATTATATGATAGGGCAAAGGTTATCGCTGAGCATCTTGTTACGCTTAATATCTCAAGGGTAGGTTTATATTTAACCAATTCTATAAACTCAGTCATTTTAATTCATGCATGTTGGATAGCACATATCGAAATTGCTATGATTAATACCCGATTAACACCAAAAGAAATCACAGCTCAAATGCAGTCGATTGACGTTCAATATATAATCACTACTGCTTCTTTAGCATTGAAAGATTTTAATATCATTCCTTTTCAGAGTTTAATTGATAAACGTAATAAAGGATTGATATCTAAATCATTTAACCAACAAGATATCGCATCAATTATGTTTACTTCTGGCACGACTGGACCACAAAAGGCAGTTCCACAAACTTTTAACAATCATTATGCGAGTGCAAAAGGCTGTAAATCAAGTTTAGGTTTTGATTCTACAACGATTTGGCTTTCTGTATTGCCAATTTATCATATATCAGGATTAAGTGTATTACTACGTTCAGTTATAGAAGGTTTCACGGTAAGATTATTGGATAAATTTGATACACAGCGTATGATGCATATCATTAAGAATGAGCACATCACGCATGTTTCTCTTGTTCCTCAAACATTGCAATGGCTTATGGATGCCGGCTTAACACAGCCATATAAGCTTGAAAAAATACTGCTCGGAGGCGCTAAATTATCAGTTGCTTTAATTGATGAAGCGCTAAATTATCAGTTACCAATTTATAATTCGTTTGGCATGACAGAAACGTGCTCTCAATTTTTAACGGCATCACCTGATATGTTAGCTCGTCGTCATGATACGGTTGGTAAACCGAGTAGCAATGTTTCGATAAAGATACATAATCCTAATCGCGATGGGCATGGTGAGTTGTGGCTTAAAGGTAACAATGTGATGGACGGTTATTTATATCCTAAAGGTTTAAAAGACGCATTCGTAGATGGCTATTTTAAAACGGGGGATATTGCGGAGGTTGATAAGGATGGATTTGTCGTGATTTATGATCGTCGCAAAGACTTAATCATTAGTGGTGGTGAAAATATTTATCCTTATGAAATCGAAATGCAAGCTAAACAATTTGATGGCATAAAAGACGCGATGTGTGTGCCTTTATCAGATGAAACATGGGGACAAGTCCCATTATTATATTATATTTCAGAAGACAACATTGATATTGCGTCGTTAGATCGATTTTTAAGAGTGCAACTTGCTGCTTATAAAGTTCCTAAAAAATATGTTGCCGTTCGAACATTACCTTATACATCTACTGGGAAATTGCAACGTAATAAATTTGAGCTTAAAGGATGAGTATGAATGAAAATTGTAGATATCAATTACTATTTGTATAATCAATCGTTTCGTGTGCCAATAACAACCCCGAAAGTTCATTTAACAAGTCGTAAAGCACTAATTATTGAAATGATTACTTCACAGGGAAAATCATTTTTTGGTGAATGCAATGCATTTGAATCGGATTGGTATGACTCAGAAACAATTAATAGTGTTCAAAAGGTTATTGAAGCATGGTCGAGTAGTATCAAAAATAAAGAATTTTCGACCTTTGATGCTTGGCTCCCTTATTTAAATCAGCTGAACGCTGCTCCAGCTGCTCGGGCTACAGTGGTAATGGCTGTGTTTCAAATGTACCAAACATTACCAATTATAAATGTGGATTATGGTGCAACTGTGAGCGGGTTAACCGAAGCGCATTTCGTTCAACTTAAAGAGACACAACCAAAACGCATTAAAATAAAATGGTCGAATCATATTTTGAAAGATTTAGCGCATATGAATAAGCAATTGGATTTTGAATATCAGTTGGTAATTGATGCAAATGAATCATTAACTAAAGAAGATTTACCTAAATTAGCACTGGTTAAGCAGTATCATCCTATTTATATCGAAGAACCATTTAAAACAATGGATTTATATAAAAATTATAAGCATAATTTATTTCCGCCAGTGGCAATAGATGAAAAGGCTACATCAGTGCAACAAATATTAACGTTATGTCATAGTTATAACATACAAGTGGTCGTAATTAAGCCTTTTAGAATGGGTGGTATTGACCATGTGATTAAGTTAATACACAAGCTACAACGTGATAATATTAGTGTCGTCATTGGTGGAATGTATGAATATGGGTTAAGTCGTTATTTTACAGCTTACTTAGCACAATTTGGAGATTATCCAGGGGATATTACACCTTCTGGATACTATTATGATCATGATCTTGTGTCACAATCAGGTATTCTAAAACAACGACGTATTTCATTTTCTCCTCCCGAGGTTGATACATCACAATTGGTCATGTTTTAATGTTTATGTTGACAGTGCTTGTTATCTTTTTTTAACGGTACTGGATCAAATCCGCCTTTATGAAAAGGATGACATTTTAAAATTCTACGGATACCCATATAAGTTCCTTTGAGTGGTCCATATACCACAATGGCTTCACGTGTGTATTCTGAGCATGTTGGATAAAAACGACATGTCGCTGGTGTCATTGGGGAAATAAAATGTTGATAAACATAAATTAAGCTTAAAAATAATTTTTGTAATAATTTTTTCATTTATAAAAGCCTCCAACCATCTAGCAATAACTTCATTTTAACATATTGAAAGGGGAAGTAATCTATATGCAATTTTTAGATAAAGAAAATAGACGTGTTATCCTCACATATAAAAATGATAAAGATATTGCGAATGGTAACCATGTTTTAGCTATCCCATTTTATAAACAGCAGCTATTATTTACTCAGCATAAAGTAAGAGGAATAGAATTTCCAGGTGGTAAACGGGAAGAAGGAGAAACAAGTATGGAGGCGATTAAACGCGAACTTTTTGAAGAAACAGGCGCCCAATGCCAGAAACTTACGTACATTGCGCAATATGAAGTATTTACTAAGGATAAGACACCTTTTGTCAAAGATGTATATGCAATTGAAGTAAGTCGTATAGATAAAAAAAATGATTATTTAGAAACAGCAGGTCCCATTCTTTATCAAAGACTTAACGATATTCCTGAAAACAAGCGAAGTTATTTAATACAAGATGCAGCTATTCAGCAGTGTTTGGAGAGGGTGAAATTGCTTGGATTATATTCTTTATAAAACCATGCCAATTGAATCATTGACACATGAATTTGCAGAGGTAACCTATGTTGTTGATGGTTTAAAAGTGAAAGCATTACAAATGTTACCTCATAAAACGGTTGAGCGGATTGTTGTGTATCTACGTGGTGGAAAAGGTCAGGTAGGACGTGTGCGTGCAGCAAGATTAATGCAATTTTCATCACCAGAGACATTAGTTATTGGGCCATATTATCGAGGCAATAATGGGAGTGAAGGTAGAGATGAATTTTGCCAAGGTGATTTACATGATGTGACAACACTTGTTCAGCAGTTACATCAATCATATCCTGACGCTTATATTCATATGATTGGTTTTTCACGCGGAGGTCTGCAAGGTTTATTAACGTTTCAAGATTTACCAGTGGACAGTTATATTATTTTGGGGGGTGTTTCAAACGTAAATTTAATGTATGAGGAACGTGTGGATTTGAGAGGAATGTTGCGACGAATGATTGGACATCCTGTTAAAGATGCACAATCCTATAAAAAACGTGATGCGTTAAAGGATATTGATGCAACGAGTCCACCGATACTTATCATTCATGGAGGTCAGGATAAACAAGTCGGTATTCATCAGGCATACTTTTTAGAAGATGCTTTGAAACAACGAGGGACGCAATTTGATACATTTTATCAACTTGCAGAAGGCCATGTACCTCGACCAGTAGCAATGAGATTGGCAATTCAACGTATATTCAATTGGATGAAGGAAATAGAAGAGCTTCAAAAATAAAAAGCTTAGATGCACTACGAATTTTAAATCATAATATGCATCTAAGCTATATTTTTGAGGTTTTTATTTATTAAAGCCGCCACTTTGTGCTATCTCGGCTACTTCTGAACCAAATTTTTCAAAATTATGTTCAAAGCGTTTGATTAAGTCTTGCGCTTGAGTTCTATATTTATCTGGATCATTCCAAGCATTAATCGGTTGAAGAATTGTCTTTGGCACGTCTTCGATTTCTGTCGGAATATAAAGACCAAACATGTCATCTTTTATATATTCTGTATTTTTTAATTGACCTGTGATTGCTTGATTAACCATTTGACGAGTATAGTGGAGGCTAATGCGGCGACCAACGCCATATTTACCGCCTGTCCAGCCGGTGTTTACGAGATAGACATCAACGTTATGTTCATCAATTAACGCACCTAATAAATCAGCATATACGGTCGGATTTAGAGGTAAGAATGGTGCGCCGAAACATGTTGAGAATGACGGTTCAGGTTCGGTAATACCTCGTTCTGTTCCAGCTAATTTTGATGTAAATCCACTCAAAAAATGATACATCGCTTGCGATTTAGTTAATTTAGAGATTGGAGGGAGTACGCCAAATGCATCCGCTGTTAAGAAAATAATCGTATTTGGATGTGCTGCTTTAGATGGTAATACGATATTATCTATATGGTGAATAGGGTAGGCAGCACGTGTATTCTCTGTATATCGATTGTCATCAAAATCTACGCTACCGTCTTCATGTACAACTGTATTTTCAAGAATTGTGCCATATTTAATAGCGTCATATATTTGCGGTTCTTTTTCTTTTGAAAGATTAATTGCTTTTGCATAACAACCGCCTTCAATATTAAAAATACCATTTTTGTTCCAACCGTGTTCATCATCCCCGATTAGTTTTCTATCTGCAGCAGCAGATAAAGTTGTTTTTCCTGTTCCAGATAGACCAAAGAATAACGCAACATCACCTTTAGCACCCACATTAGCTGAGCAATGCATGCTCATGATATCTTGCATTGGTAATAAATAATTCATAACAGAGAAAATACCTTTTTTCATTTCTCCGGCATATTCTGTACCGCCAATAAGAATTGTTTTATGCTTAAATGAAATAATGACAAATGTTTCAGATTTAGTGCCATCAATGTCTGGGTCTGCCTTAAAATGAGGTGCAGATACAATTGTAAAATTCGGTTTAATCTTTATAGCTTCATCTTTTGATTCAGGACGAATGAACATATTATGTGCAAATAAATTATGCCATGCTAATTCATTAATAACCGTTAATTTAAGTTGTGTATCTTTATCACTGCCTGCATAACCATTAAAAACATACAATTCGTTACGTTCATCAAGGTAATCTAAAACTTTGTGATATAGGTTTAAAAATGTTTCTTCATCTATAGGTTGATTGACATCGCCCCAGTCAATATTATCTTTATATGAAGGTTCAGTAACGATAAATTTATCTTTTGGTGAACGTCCTGTATATTTACCTGTACTAGCATTGATTGCACCTAATTCAGTCAGTTCTCCTTCGTTATTTTCAAGAATTTTGTTATAAAGCTGCGTCGTTGAAAGCTGAAATAAAGTTGTCTCTTTTTCTAATAAGTGTTTAATTTTTGACGTTTCGCTGTATGTATTAATTGACATACTTTAACCCCTCCAGTGCATAAATATTACATGTGAAAGCCTTTACAATTCAATAGTATAACATAATGAAAGGATTATGCCATAGCTAATACGATGTTGGTATGAAAAATCTAAAATTGACATTAGCTAACGAATTCGGTAGTATAATTCTTAACGGATTCTCTTATCCTGAGTGGCGGAGGGACATGGACCCAATGAAGCCCAGCAACCTCTTTTATAAAGAAAGGTGCCAAACCGTTTGCAGACAAATATGGTCTGAACGATAAGAGCGAATGGACGTCTAGAGCCTTCTCTCTATCTAAATAGTAGAAGGCTCTTTTAATTTGGCTTATACAAGAGAGTTTTCGTAAAATAACTTAAAGGAGTAAACAATGACATATAATAAACGCTTATTTACCTCAGAATCAGTTACTGAAGGACACCCCGACAAAATAGCTGACCAAGTATCCGACGCCATTTTAGATGAAATTTTAAAAGACGACCCTAATGCACGTGTTGCTTGTGAAACAACTGTTACAACAGGTATGGCATTGATTTCTGGTGAAATTTCAACAACAACTTATGTGGACATTCCTAAAGTTGTAAGAGAAACAATTAGAGATATTGGCTATACAAGAGCTAAATATGGATATGATTGCCAAACAATGGCAGTTTTAACTGCTATAGATGAGCAATCACCGGATATTGCACAAGGTGTTGATAAAGCACTTGAATATCGTAATGATATTTCAGAAGAAGAAATAGAAGCAACTGGTGCCGGAGATCAAGGGCTAATGTTTGGTTATGCTACTAATGAAACTGAAACGTATATGCCTTTACCAATATTCTTATCACATCAGCTTGCTAAACGTTTATCAGATGTTCGAAAGGATGGCATTATAGATTATTTACGTCCGGATGGCAAAGTGCAAGTAACTGTTGAATATGATGAAAATGACAAACCATACCGCATCGATACAATTGTGGTATCTTCACAACACGCGCAAGATATAACATTAGAACAAATTCAACAGGATATTAAAAATCATGTTATTTATCCAACGGTACCTGATAATCTTTTAGATGAGGACACTAAGTTCTTTATTAACCCTACAGGGCGTTTTGTTATTGGTGGACCACAAGGTGATGCTGGTTTAACAGGACGAAAAATTATTGTTGATACGTATGGCGGATATGCGCGTCATGGAGGTGGATGCTTCAGTGGTAAGGATCCAACAAAAGTAGATCGGTCTGCCGCTTATGCAGCACGGTATGTAGCTAAGAATATTGTTGCAGCTGGACTTGCAGCCCAATGTGAGGTACAGCTTGCTTATGCCATTGGTGTAGCTGAACCAGTTTCTATTGCCATTGATACGTTTAATACAGGTAAAGTATCTGAAGGTGAGCTTGTCGCTGCAGTTAGAAAACATTTTGATTTAAGACCCGCTGGTATCATTAAAATGTTAGATTTAAAACATCCTATTTATAAACAAACTGCGGCATATGGTCATTTTGGTAGAACAGATGTGTTATTACCTTGGGAAAAATTAGATAAAGTCAATATTTTAAAAGACGCCGTTCAAGCATAATTTAATTTTTAATTACTAAATTTAAGGATAAATATCGAAATAAGACAGATTTTCTATTATAATTATAGTTATTGAATAATTAAAGGAGCGTTGTTTGAATGAATTCATTAGGACCAATGGAAATCGGTTTAATCGTCGCTGTGGTTATAGCACTTATTTGCTTAATCTTATTTTTCGTTGCATTAAGAAATAATAAAAAGATAAAACGACAAACGGTAGACGAATATAAATTAAAAGAAAAGCAAATGCAAGAATCACATGACGAAGCATTAGAAAAAGAAAGAATTGAAAACAAAAAGACAGTTACTAAACAAAAGGAAAATTACGAAGCAACTGTTAATAGCAAAGAGCGAGAAATTGATGCTCTAAAATTATTTTCAAAAAATACGAGTGAATATGTGACGGATATGAGATTAATTGGTATCCGTGAACGTCTTGTCAATGAAAAACGAATCCGACCTGAAGATATGCATATTATGGCTAATATCTTTTTACCTGGTAATGACTTGAATAATATTGAACGCATCAGTCATCTTGTATTAACTCGTACAGGACTTTATATTATTGATTCCAAGTTATTAAAGGGGCATGTGTATAATGGTATAAGTGGTAATCAATTTAATGAATTGCCAATGATGCAACAAGTCTTTTCAACATTAGATTTAAATGCCAAAGCACCGCATACCTTAGTACTAGATCAAAATGATGATCAATCATCGCTATCATTTTTAGATTATTCAGCACAACTTGCACAAATTGAAAAGTTAGCTACTGACTTGCAAACGAAATTAGGATTAACATACACACCTACATCTATTCTTTATTTCAATCCTAAACGTGAAGGTGAAGTAACTATTTCAAATTATGCGCAAACTTCAAGTGCGAAAGTACTTGTCGGTCCAGAGCAACTAAATGAATTTTTCAACAAATTTGTTTTCCATGGTCGAATTCAATACAATGTTGATGATTTGCAAGAAATTATGACAAAAATAGAATCATTTAACTAAAAAATAACTAGCACCTAACTTTCCTTTTATACGAGTTAGGTGCTGTTTTATGCTTAAAATTTACAAGAGTGGGAATAGGTATTAGCGTTATTAATGTAAAAGGGGCTGAATCATTTGAAAACGATAGAATTTTATAATGGACAAGCGATGCCTAAAGTAGGTCTAGGAACATTTCGGGTCGGAAATAATAACGAGTGTCAACAAGCAGTCCAATATGCGATTGAACAGGGGTATAGAAGTATAGATACGGCAAAAGTATATGGTAATGAAGAAAAGGTTGGTGCAGGTATAAAAGCAGCAATGACATCAACAGGATTAAGTCGAGAAGATTTATTTATTACATCAAAATTATATTTTGAAGATTTTGGTAGAGAAAACGTTGCACAAGCATACGAACAAAGTTTGAAAAAATTGGGATTAGACTATCTCGATTTATATTTAGTTCATTGGCCCGGCAAAGATGAAGCGGTCATGATTGATACGTGGAAGGGCATGGAAGATTTATATAAAGATAATAAAGTCTATAGTATAGGTGTCAGTAATTTTGACGTAAATCATCTTGAGGCCTTACTTGCACAGGTCTCAATAAAGCCAATGATCAATCAAGTTGAATATCACCCTAAATTTACTCAAAATGAATTAAGAACTTACTTAAAAGCACAGCGCATCCCTATGGAGTCATGGTCTCCTTTACAAAACGGACAAATACTTAATGATCAAACAATTCAACAAATCGCACATGAAGTATCTAAGTCTCCGGCACAGGTTATTATTCGTTGGAATATTCAACATGGTGTAGTCGTGATTCCTAAATCAATCACGCCATCAAGAATCACAGAAAATATCCAAGTGTTTGATTTTGAGTTGAGCCGTGCGCAAATGGCACGTATTGACCAATTAAATCAAGAGAAGCGTATAGGACCAAACCCTCAAGATTTTGCTGGGTAAATTAAAAGGCGTAACAAGAAAGGATTCGGGATATTATGTTTTAGGCTATGAACGATATATTGGCAGTAATTGACTGGATTGAAAATACGCTTATATCAAGCTTGATTCAATCCTAGTCAACTTTGCCAGGGCAGGACTATGGATTTATAATGAACTCTGTTTCGCTCCTTACTCGTTTGTGTCTTTATAATTGATAGCCGAATAAACATAATAGAAAGCCAACGATAAAATGAAGCACAGTATAAAGTACAAATTTAATGACTTTATTTTTTTCTAACAACATTTGAACAAGTTCTAAACTCATAGTAGAAAATGTTGTTAATCCTCCTAAAAATCCTGTGACAACGAATAAAGAGAACCAATGATGTTCATGAGCAATGGATGCAGTATAACCAATTAAAAAACATCCAAGCAAATTTACAAATAACGTTGCGATAGGGAAATCGATCTTTAAATAATGTTTTGATTGCTGAGTAATCCAAGCTCTTGCACATGCACCCAAACCACCGCCTATCATTATAAGGATAAGTGTTATCACGATAACTCACGTCCTAACTTGAGACCTATATAACAGCTTAAAATTCCCAAAATGTAGCTAGCAATTCCATAACATAATGCGGTTAAGAAAAGAGATTGTTCAAGCATTGTAATCAATTCAAATTGAAATGTAGAAAATGTTGTAAAAGCACCTAAACATCCAGTTGTGAGTGCTTTTTTCAATTTAGGATGCTTGCTTAGAAATGGCACTGTTAAAGTGAATAATAAGCCCATTAAGAAAGCACCAACTAAATTTGCACTTAATGTACCATATGGAAATGTTGTTGAATTGAATGTTGATAGCAGATAACGACAAGCAGCGCCTATCATTCCACCAATGAAAATATAAAAATATTGCATTGAACATCGATCCTTAATATAGCGTTTAAGTTATGATTTATTCAGTAATTATGATAAATTTTTACCCATTATTTGATAATGCCAAAAGTAGTGATTGAAGCATAAATATGGAAGATGATTACCAATAGAATAATAAAGGGTAATATTTTACTTGCTATACGTATCCAATCACTGTTTTCATTCAAGTGCTTAATCGCTTTATCAGAAAAAATAATGGCTGCAATTAAAATAATTACGTTAACAACACTGCAAGCAATCATTAAATATTTAATAGATGTTATTTGTTGACTTAAATAGGGGTTAAATGTATTAAAATAAAAGCTAATTATTAGTAAAATAATTGAAATATAAAAATATTTTTTTGATTTAGACATGACTGACCTCCTAAGTGACTCATCAGAATATTTTACCATATTTACGCAACAATGAAATAATAATTATCAACTTTGATATATTAAATGACAAATTACCAAACAAAACATTAGCTTGTATAACAACCACATGATATAAATGAATTATATTATTTTTAACTTAAAGTGGCAGTAATAAAATGTGTGTGTCTTAATTTCAAAGATAGACTACAATATTTTTAGCAAGATACCTTAAGTTAATTAGTTGGAGGAATGCATAGTGACACAATTAAATGTACAAGTATTTGCAGATGGTGCAGATATTGAAGAAATGAAAGCAGCATATAAAAATAAACAAGTTGACGGTTTCACAACGAACCCAAGCTTAATGGCTAAAGCCGGCGTTACGGATTATAAAGCATTTGCAGAGGAAGCTGTAAAAGAGATACCAGATGCTTCAATATCATTTGAAGTATTTGCTGATGATATAGAGACAATGGAAAAAGAAGCCGAAATTTTAAAACAATATGGGGAAAATGTTTTTGTTAAAATCCCAGTTGTTAACACAAAAGGTGAGTCAATGATTCCGCTCATTAAAAAATTATCTGCAGACAATGTTAGATTAAACGTTACAGCAGTTTATACAATTGAACAGGTTAAAGAAATTACAGAAGCAGTTACAGAGGGTGTACCAACATATGTTTCAGTATTTGCTGGAAGAATTGCTGACACTGGTGTAGATCCATTACCATTAATGAAAGAAGCAGTCACAGTTACGCATAGTAAAGCAGGTGTTAAATTATTATGGGCTAGCTGTCGCGAATTATATAATGTTATCCAAGCAGATGAGGTTGGCGCAGATATCATTACGTGCCCAGCAGATGTCGTTAAGAAGGTTAATAATAATTTAGGTCGAGACATTAATGGTTTATCAGTAGATACGGTTAAGGGATTTGCTAAAGATATCCAAAGTTCAGGCTTATCTATTTTGTAACTCAAATATTTACCCCCAGCAATTAATTTATTGTTGGGGGTTTTATACGTCCAAAGATAAACTTGCAGACATTGTTTAAATCTTATAGTATTAGCTTTATTGATATATTAAATGAATAGGAGGGATGTAGATGAATGAAAGTCAATTTGTAGCTAAAATAAAAAAGCAACTGTGGTTTTTAAATAATAATGAGCAAATACAATTAGAACGATATTTAAATCATTTGATTGATAACAATGACGAAAAAATATTGCAACGTCCCATTTATTATGCAAATCAGTTTTTAAAAAATTATGTTTTCAAAGAGAAAAATCAAACACACAGTTCTTTAGTATTATTACTGTTTTTAATTATCGTCTTGTATGTTGTTTTTATGGGATTATTTTTATTTGGATTCATTACGAGTTTAACTGCAGTAAATTATTTTATTAATCCACAAGTAAAAGTAGCCACGTGGAGTGTTATTTTAATCTTAATAGGTGCGATCTTATTAATCATTATCAGTCTTTGGTTAATTAAAAAAATAACAGCATATGCGACAAAGAAGCTACTTGAATATAAATTTAATCAATCGCGTAGTTAAGTGGTATAAGATGTGATAGTAATAAACTTTCTTTCCATTTGTTATAAATAAGTGTATATGGGGCATCGATAATTAATTGGATTTGTTGTTCAAAAACGATGATGATATGGTTGTTAATTGCATGCATGGCGACAATATGTTTAGCATTAATGTAACATTGAATTGGAGAACGTTGGGGTCTAATAGGAAATAGTATGGTCTGTTGGTTTACATAAATAGGCACTAATTTATTGATGTGTAATAAACGCTTGGCAACCTTTATTTGTAAAGGCAAATATCTACCATAAAATTCAAGATAATGATATAGTACTTGCTTCATTGATTTAGGTATTATTTCAGTGTGTTCTAAATATTTACATTCTGTAGCTATTTTATTGCTAGTACAAGTTTTTAAGTAGAGTAATTGATCCAGTTTAGTTACATTCATGGTGTGCTGACTCCTTTATGTGAAGAAGCGCTGAAGCTTTTGTCTGGCATTGCGTTTGTAATTTTTTACTGAGGATAATGAGATGTGCATATGTTGGGCAATTTCATATTGCTTGTATCCACTTATTTGTAAGATGAGCCATTGCTGTTCTTGACGCGTTAAGTGTTTCCAAGCCTCTTCCATAATAAGATTGAAGTCATTGAGGATATAATTAGGTAGCTTTGATGAGCTTGGATTTAATATACTTATTTCTACGGATTGTTTAGGCTGTTCTTTTCTAAATAAATCAATTAAATAATAATTTAGTCGGAAGATAATAAAAGTTGAAAAATTTGGATTTAAAGAGGCATTATATTGGCTTGTGAGTTGCCATAATCGTATGAGCATGAGTTGGTAATACTCATCATAATTATAACGAATATGATATTTATTTAACAAATAATGAATATATTTATTAAATTGATGATATACATTGTTAAATAACATTAGCTGCTCCGTTTCTTATGTGCATAATGAAATTTATCCGGATATTCATAGCTTATGCTAAAAATTGAAAAATATCATTTGCTTAATTACGCTATAAGGTGTTAAATATAGGGCATAGGTATATTTTAAAAATAAGTTATTGACTAAAACATCAACAAACTTCAGCATATAACAAATTTGACACTAAGGAGGTATATATGGATTACGCACACTTAAATCTTGAACACTTTTTTGCACGAAATGATGACTTGGATATTATTAAAGATCGCTCAGATTTTGTAATGATTAATAATTTTACAAATGAAATGATGTATCGAGATGGTGAAGTAGAGGGTACTATCGATTTAAATCAATATTATTATAAGAATCGCTCTCAAGCAGCAAGTTTCATTATGATGGAATACAAAAATCATCGTGAATAAAAATGTGAAAGTTAAATGGTTAGGGCAAATTTATACAGGACGATTTGTCTAACCATTTTATTTTGCAGTTTTATTACTATTCATTTATGAATATGTAACAAAGCTTATATAAAATTGTGAAAGCAATATAATAATGTTAAACTTTATTATCATAAACACATATTGCATAAGTTTTACAACATTGACCTAAGAGGTGTGAATATGGCAAAGCACAAAAGAGGCTCTATTATCGGGTTGTTTGGATTACTAATACTATTAGTAATTGTTGGGATAATCTTCTTTTCAATGATTTCAGATCAAATTTTATTTAAAGAAGTTAAACAAGTTGAAAAGGTTGAAAATTTAGATGTAACACTCGATAAAGCTTCTAAGAAACAAATAGATAATTATACAAGCCAGCAAGTTTCTAATAAAAGCAATAATGCTTGGAGAGATGCTTCTGCTACTGAAATTAAAACAGCAATGGATAGCAGTAAATTTATTGAAGATAACAAACAGAAATATCAATTTTTAGATTTATCGAAATATCAAGGTATTGATAAAAATAGAATTAAACGTATGTTGTTTGATAGAGAAACATTGTTAAAACATACGGATGATTTTTTAGAAGCGGCTAAAGATAATCATGTTAATGAAGTTTACCTTATATCACATGCTTTACTTGAAACAGGTGCTTCTAAGAGTCAATTAGCCAATGGCGTGGAAATCGATGGTAAGAAATATTATAATTTTTATGGTGTTGGTGCTTTAGACGAAGATCCAATTAAAACAGGTGCACAATACGCTAAAAAGCATGGTTGGGATACGCCAGAAAAAGCAATACGTGGCGGTGCGGAATTCATTCACAAACATTTCTTATCACATGATGATCAAAATACATTGTACAGCATGAGATGGAATCCTAAGAACCCTGGCGAACATCAGTATGCGACAGATATTAAATGGGCTGAAAGCAATGCAACGATTATCGCTGACTTTTATCAAGAAATGAAAACAGAAGGAAAATATTTCAAATGGTATGTCTATAAAGATGATGACAAACATAAAGCGAATTAAGAAAATAAATTGAGATATAATATATCTCTGAATAAAATGACAATTTCTACATGATTTTAATAGAAATTGTCATTTTTATTTTGTTATTTATGTTCTTGACTCCTCAAGATATTTAGTGGAGCTTTTATTTTTTATAAAACGATTTATTCAGCTTTATTTTTACGATTAATCCAAGCAAATAACACAACAGTAACTAAAATGATTTTTGCTATAACTTTCATAGTTAAAACACCTCATTTAATATATTTTTCATTTATAAAAGTTAAATAATGACTTTACTTAAATAACGCGAAGTTATTTTTATTTTAGTTCTAAATACTTATTGATACAATAAAGAAGTATCTAGTAGAAAGAAACAGATAATTAAAAAGGGTGAAGAAATCATGCGTGTAGCGATAATTGGAATGGGAACAGCTGGTGTAAGTGTGCTAAGACAACTTGTTAAACACGAAAACTTTTCAACTTTAACTGTAGATGTCTACGATAATAAAATCAACATGGGTCACGGGGTACCTTTTCAAAATGATAGTGATGAACTATTAATTAATTTACCATCCAAGAAGATGAGTTTAAATTTAGAAGATGATTTAGAATTTTGGCATTGGTATCAGCAGCAAAATATTTTTTCTTATGAGAACCCTAAATATTTACCAAGATTTATTTTTGGCCACTATATGAAATCCTATTTGTTACATTTTGATAAAATTTTTGATAATTTAACATTGATTCATGACGAAGTTAAAGAAATATTTACTAACTCAAATGTTGATGAAACAGCTTTAAAATATTATGTTTGTACTTCTGATGATATGAATGATTGGAAGGAGTATGATTATATCTTTTTGACTATTGGGACATTAAGCTATCACGATCCATACCAGTTAAAAGGAATTCCAGGATATATCCAATCGCCATATCCAACATATAACACTTTGGATGAAGTGAAAGAGACAGATCGTATTGCTATTATAGGTACAGGGTTAGCTAGCTTAGATGTGGTTAGATATGTAGCAACACATCATAAGCATCTTCCAATCATTATGACGAGTCGCTCGGCGCAATTGCCAAGTGTGCGTGGAAATATGCAAGAAATAACATTTCGTTATTTAACAAAACAAACTTTTAATAGTATCAAGGCAGTTAATTATGGAAACGTACCACTAGATACTTTAGTTAAGCTTTTCTATAAGGAATGTGAAGAATGGAATATTGAATTAGATACGTTAATAAATAGACGTTCAGGAAATCATATTGATGATTTGCAATATGACTTAGATCATTCACAAGAGCTCGGTGTATTTCAAGGATTGATAGAACATCTAAAAGAGAATTTAAACTGGATATACAATAGTTTGAGTAGCTCAGATCAACAGTTGTTCGATAAGAAATATACTAAAGTGATTCAACTTAATTCTAATCCAATGCCGCCTAGAACAGCTAAATTACTTATTGAGTTAATGCAGAATGGCTCTTTAATTATAAAACGTGGTCTAGAGAATATTACGCATGATGGACAATTATTTAATCTAACATTTAAAGACACATCTTCGTGTGATGACTTTAACATTATTATTAATGCAACAGGTGCTAAAACACATTTAGCAGAGTTAGACGAGGATGATCAATTAGTCATTAACCTAGAGAATCGTCGTATTGTACAAGCACATCCTATGGGTGGTATTCAAATTGTGCCAGAAACAAATCAAATTATTAGTCCAAGATATGGGACGTTGACTAACGCTGTCGCTATAGGTCAGCTTACCAATGGTGTAAATAAATTAAGAAATGGTGTTAAGATGATTGTTTCACAAGTAGTTAATGCAGTGGATTATTTATATGAACATCAATCACGGTTAAGTCGCGACAATATTTCTAAAAAATAGTAATTAAAGAAATTAAATTGCTTTCATTGTAAAGTTTATTAAAATTTAGTAAGATAAACTCATAGTGTTTTAGTAACACTTAAAGTAGAATTATCAACTTCATAATACGTTCTTTCGGGGCAGGGTGAAATTCCCAACCGGCAGTGATTAAGCCTGCGACCTGCTTGTGATGCACAAGTGGCTGATTCAGTGAGATTCTGAAGCCGACAGTATAGTCTGGATGGGAGAAAGAATACAATCGACGTTAACATAAACGATTACGTTTAATGTTTGTTAAGCATGCACAGAAATTATTGTGTAGGCTTGTTCAAATGTCATTATATCAATCTCCTTATGCCTATTTTGGTATAAGGTTTTTTTATGAAGGTGATAAATTGGATTTATATTTAAGCAAGGCAATACAGCTTGCTAAGATGGTTAAAGGACAGACTGGTGTTAATCCACCAGTAGGAGCAGTAGTTGTTAAAAATGGCAGAATTATCGGACTTGGCGCACATTTAAAACAAGGTGAGAAACATGCTGAAGTGCAAGCAATTGACATGGCTGGTGACGAAGCACAAGGTGCAACAATTTATGTGTCTTTACAACCATGCACGCATTATGGTTCGACACCGCCGTGCGTTAACAAAATCATCGATCATGGTCTAGATAAGGTAGTATATGCTGTAAAAGATACAACTTTACCTAGTAAAAGTGATGAAATCTTAACCCAAGCTGGTATCCAAGTGTATCAGCAGTTTGATCATGAAGCCTATTGTTTATACGAAGACTTTTTTAAAGCTAAAGCTGAGAAAATTCCTGAAATTACCGTTAAAGTATCTACAAGTATAGACGGTAAACAGGCAACAGATTATGGACAAAGTCAATGGATTACCAATAAAACAGTAAAGCAAGATGTGTATCGTTTAAGACACAGTCATGATGCCGTGTTAACAGGAAATAAAACCGTATTAGCAGATAATCCTCAGTACACGACTAGAGTTAAAGATGGTAAACACCCTATTCGTGTTATTTTATCTCGAAGTGGGGACGTTGACTTTAGTCTAGATATGTTTCATGATCAATTATCTGATATATGGATATACACTGAAGATGCCACATTAACAACAACTTTACCCAATGTTTTTATTAATTACATGAGCAATTGTAAAATTCCTGATATTTTACAAGATTTATATAAAAAAGGTGTAGGTCGGCTGCTCGTCGAGGCGGGACCTAAAGTTACCTCATTATTTCTCCAACAACAGTTAGTTAATCAACTCATCATCTATTTTGCCCCGAAATTGATAGGTGGTTCTGGAACAAATCAATTCTTTCAAACACAAGAAGTTATAGATTTACAGGATACCTTTGAATTTGAAATTGTTAATTCCACTTTATTAGATCAAAATATCAAATTAGAACTACGGAAGAAGTGAAACAACCATGTTTACAGGAATCGTAGAAGAAATTGGAACCATTGTTGAAATACGTAATGATCAATCAGTACGCACACTTATCATTAAAGCTGAAAGGATTATTGATGATATGCATATTGGTGATTCTATAAGCGTTAACGGGACTTGCCTGACAGTGACAGACTTTAATAGCAATCATTTTTCAGTGCAAGTCATACATGGTACAGAAGATAAAACCTATCTTGCTAATGTTCAGCGTCATCAAGAAGTGAACCTAGAACGCGCGATGCACAGCAATGGTAGATTTGGTGGCCATTTTGTTCTAGGCCATGTTGATGAATTAGGTACAATTACAAAAATCAATCAGACAGCCGATTCAAAAGTAATTCAAATTTCAGCATCACAAACAATCATTAAACAACTTGTGAAGCAAGGATCAATTGCAGTCGATGGCGTTAGTTTGACAGTATTTGATATACGTGAATCATCTTTTGATATACATCTCATACCAGAAACACGGCGCTCAACAATTTTAGCAGATAAGAAACAAGGAGACTTTGTACATTTAGAGACAGATGTTTTATTCAAATATGTAGCCACAATCATTAATAAAAATTCCAATACTTTAACATTAGATAAGTTAAAATCATATGGTTTTTAAGGGGGATTAAATATGCAATTTGACACCATTGAAGAGGCACTTCAAGCGTTAAAAAAAGGAGAAACTATAATTGTTGTAGATGATGAAGATAGAGAAAATGAGGGAGATCTTGTTGCAGTAACACAATGGATGCAAGATCAAACGATTAATTTTATGGCTAAGCACGGTCGTGGCTTGATTTGTACGCCAATTTCCACTGATATTGCCGAACGTTTAGAGTTAAAACCAATGGTAATGCAAAATTCAGATGACTATGGTACAAACTTTACTGTAAGTATTGATCACTATACAACGACAACGGGAATTAGTGCAATTGAACGCATGACTACGGCACGGTCTTTAATTGCCACTGATACAATGGCTGAAGATTTTCATAAACCTGGTCATTTATTTCCACTTATTGCTAAAGATAATGGCGTTTTAGAACGTGAAGGTCATACTGAAGCAACGGTTGATTTAGCTAAAATGACAGGTGCAGCACCTGCAGGAGTTATTTGTGAAATTATGAATGACGATGGTTCGATGGCTAAAGGAGAACAATTAGAAAAGTTTAAAGAAACACACCAGCTTAAGCTTATTTCTATAAAACAAATCATAGAATATAGACATCAGCATGATATACAGGTGAACTTAAGAGCAAAGGTAAATATGCCAACAGATTTTGGCAACTTTGAAATGTATGGATTTGATTCAACACTTACACAGGATGAAATCGTTGTTATTACTAAAGGAGAGCCAAGAACTACTGAAAATGTAAGAATTCATTCAGCATGTTTAACTGGTGATATTTTTCATAGTCAACGATGTGACTGTGGTGCGCAACTTGAATCGTCCTTAAAATATATTAATGAACATGGTGGAATGGTGATTTATTTACCCCAAGAAGGCAGAGGTATCGGACTTATAAATAAACTTCGTGCTTACGAGTTAATAGAGCAAGGCTATGATACGGTAACTGCGAATTTAGCTCTTGGATTTGATGAAGATTTACGTGATTATAAGGTTGCTAGTCAAATTCTAAAATATTTTAATGTCAAGCAAGTTAATTTGTTAAGTAATAATCCGAAAAAATTTGAAGGGCTAAGTGAATATGATATAGAAATTGCAAAGCGTATTGAAGTCATTGTTCCAGAAACAACACACAACCATGATTATATGGAAACGAAAAAAATTAAAATGGGTCATTTAATCTAGGAGGTTATAAAAATGAATTTTGAAGGTAAATTAGTTGGTTCAGAGTTGAAAATTGCGATAGTAGTAAGTCGATTTAATGATTTTATTACAAATCGACTATTAGAAGGTGCTAAAGATACATTAATACGCCATGATGTCAATGATAGTAATATTGATGTTGCCTATGTTCCTGGTGCGTTTGAAATACCGCTTGTAGCTAGAAAATTAGCACAAAAAAAACATTATAATGCAATCATAACATTGGGTTGTGTAATTAGAGGTGCAACTTCTCACTATGATTATGTGTGCAATGAAGTGTCTAAAGGGGTTGCAAGAGCGAATGATGTATCAGATACACCAGTTATTTTCGGAATATTAACAACTGAAAGCATTGAGCAGGCTGTAGAACGCGCTGGTACTAAAGCTGGCAATAAAGGATCTGAAGCGGCAGTCAGTGCAATTGAAATGGCCAACTTATTGCAACAACTATAATGTTTAGTCTATAAATTTGGGAGCAGGATAAAATTTATTGTGAATTCGAAGTCCTGCTCCCTTTATATGTGTCGTTATTATTTTATAATTTTCGTAATCAAAAGTAACAATGCAGAAATACCAATTATCGCGCTAACTTTTTTGAGAGATTTAGTATCAACAAATTCTTTAACTGCTAGTGATAAGTTTTGAGGACGCTCTGCTAGACGACGCATAAAATAGCTAAACCAGTCATTACCATATGGAACATAAATGGTGAAATGATAGCCTTCTCTTGCGATTTGTTCAGCTAGTTCTGAACGGAATCCATATAACATTTGAAATTCAAAATCATCATTTTTAATATGGTGATCTTTGACGAATTGTTTGACATGATTGATAATTCGATCGTCATGTGTCGCAATGGATGTTTTATTACGCGCATTTAGCAAACGTTTCTCAATTAATTTAATATAGTTGCTATCAATATCTTCTTTTGTTTGATAAGCAATGGAAGCATCTTCTTTATAGGCACCTTTAACCAATCGTAATCTTAAATCTGGAAAACGTTCGATGAGTTCATCAGCATCGTACAAATATGCTTGTATAACTGTGCCGACATTTTTAAATTCTCCCTTAAATTTATCAAGCGCTTGAATAATTTGCTGCAAACTGTCATATTTTTCAGTATCAATATTGACGTGCATATTTTGATATTCATTAGCTTTCAATAAAATTTCACGTAAATTATCAAAAGCAAATTGTAAATCAAATTCTCCTCCTAGTAAACTTAATTTAATAGATACATGGGCATCTACATTATATGCATTAATGGCATCCATTATAGTGAGAATTTCATTCTTTGCTGTTGTGGCTTCTTCGCGTGTACCTACAAACTCTCCCAAATTATCAACGGTAACAGCGATATTTTTTTCATTAAGCCTTTCAATTGTATCTATTAGTTCTGGAATGGTATTACCTGCTACGACTTTATTTGCACCCATTTTGGGGCCGATTTTCTTAGCTGTTTGATTTAAATATGTATTATTTGATAAAGCGATGAAGAAATCCCTAAATAGTGTCATGTAGTAAACCTCCAATATTATAATCAATATATTTTATAAATAGTTTAGCATGAAATATTCGTAAGAGAAAGCGTTTTCAATATCGGTCATACGTTTTGCTTCAAGTTCAATTTATTGCAGAAATGTTTTCTTGAGTCAATTAGAGTGTTAGCCATATTAAGCTGATATTTGCTATAATTTAAGCTGTAGAGTTTATGTAGAAGGGACTAATAAGTCATGTGGAAATGGGAAACAGAAAATAATGCTAAAGGCGTAGTTGTTATTGTCCATAATATGTTAGAGCATACAGGGCGTTATGCTTATGTTATTACGATGTTAAGAAGAAATGGTTATCATGTGATTATGGGTGATTTGCCAGGACAAGGGCAGACTTCACGTGCAAACAAGGGGCAAATTAAAAACTTTAATGAATATCATGAACATGTTTTAGAATGGATTAAACTCGCAAATGATTATAAATTACCTACATTTGTTATGGGGATTGGTCTAGGAGGATTAATCATACTTAATTTATTAGAAAAGGTAGATCGATTGCCTATTGAGGGTATGATTTTATTTTCACCATTATTAGAATTACAAAAGAACAAGACAACACGGAAAGACATTTTAATTTCTAATATTGGAAAAGTATCCAAAGATACGCGTTTTAAAGTTAATATTGAAGTTGAACAGTTGACTAGAAATGAAGAAATAAGAGAAGAAACGGTTAATGATGGTTTGATGTTAAAAAAAGTAACATATCATTGGTACAATACTGTTGTGGAAGAAATGAAAGAAACATTAGATTACGTTGGGGACGTAAAATCAATACCTACATTACTAATGCATGGTTCTGAAGATGCGATTGTCGAACCTAAAGCGATAATTAAATTAAAAGAAAATCTAAAATCTGATGAATTCTATTATAAAAAATGGCAAGGTTTATATCATGAAATCCAAAATGAGCCTGAACGTGATCAAGTCATGCGATATGTATTAACATTTCTAAATAATAGTGTAAATACGATGGGATTTATCGTTAAAGAAGAAGAAATAGAGGATATTGAATAAATAAAAGATATTGAAAGACCTATTTATGATGCAACCTGAATTATCTGCTTGAGAGAGTTATGGAACTTATACTTTCTAAAGGTTTTTTGTGTTTTTTATTTGGAATGTGACAGTATAAATTGTTGTTACGCATCTGCTAAAGTGCGCATAATAAAGTTTGTTTTTATAATATTGAAGACTACTTATGTGTGATGGCATTAATTGTGTCGGTGTTTATTTAAAACAATAAATTCATAATACAAATGGTTTAGTTGCATATCTACATAGAAATTGGTATATTTTATACATATAAATTTATTAATAATTAATTGGATAAAAATCTACATGAATAATTAGCAATTTGCTGATGTTAGCACCAAGTTTATGGTTATAGTTGTGATTAAATAAAAAGACAATTAAATTATTAAAAGTTTATTAAGGGTTTTAACAATGCAACAACATTCTTTATCATCGGTAAATTGTATTATTTAGTTTTATGACAGGGAGAGATTTTAGTGAGCGAGCAAACGATAGACCAAGTATCTGGATTATTAAAATTAGAAGCGCTACTAATGGACATCAATTCAATTTTCGACGTTATTGAGAAAGAATACGGCATGACAAAAGAAGAAATCTTAATTTTACTAACGCTATGGCAAAAAGGGTCGATGACGTTAAAAGAAATGGATAGTTTTGTAAAGATTAAGTCTTATAAACGTACACGCACATACAATAACCTTGTAAATTTAGAATGGATTTACAAAGAACGCCCTCAAGATGATGAGCGTACAGTTATCATTCATTACAATGAAAATCAAAATGGTAAACGTGATGACTTATTAAAATTCATTTGTGATGCAGTACACAAAAAATCAAATTCCATGCAAACAAGTTTCACTTCAATTTTAAATATCTAGAAAAATGCTTAGTCTATAGTCAGGAAATAGCGACTTATAGACTAAGCATTTTAATTGATTTTTTCTATTGCGCAGATGAATGGAGCGTCATTACGTTGATTTATAAATTGATATTGTAGAACTTGAGCCTTTGTTTGATCTATATTGCTGAAATAATCAAGTAATGCATCACGTTCTAGTTTGCCTTGAAAATGGCCGTGATAAATAACAACTACAATAATGCCTTCAATCGTTAACTGTTCAAATATGGCGTCAATAGCGCGTATAGTTGATTCAGGCTGGGTGACAATTGATTTATCACCTTTTGGTAGGTAGCCTAAATTAAAGATTGCTGCAGTGATTTTATTTTTATGAGCAGATATTAAGTGGTCTGAGATATATTCATGACTATCATGTATTAATGATACGTTTTTAAATGATTTGATCTTCTTAGCAGTGTTATCAATTGCTTGTTGTTGTATGTCAAAACCATATACATGACCTTTTGGAACGTGTTGAGCTAAGAATAATGTATCGAATCCATTACCACATGTAGCATCAATCACAATACTATCACTTTGGATATGAGACGTAATTAAAGATTTAGCAAAGGGAAGAATGCGTTCTAATTTCATATTTGAACCCGTTCTTTGTGAAATTTCCCTTGATAAGAATTACGTCTAGCGAGCTCATCATCGATATTATTTAAAACTTCCCACTTGTTAACACTCCACATTGGTCCTACCATCAAATCAATGGGTCCATCGCCTGTAATACGATGAATTATCATCTCTGGGGGTAAGATTTCAAGTTGATCACATACTAGGTTAGTATATTCTTGCTGACTCATAAATTTTAGTAAACCCTTATCGTACTGTTTTACCATAGGTGTTCCTTTTAATAAATGAAGTAGATGTATTTTTATGCCTTGAACATCCATTTTGGCAACTTCACGGGCTGTGGCCATCATCATATCGTAATCTTCGCCAGGTAAACCATTAATAATATGCGTACAGATATTAATATTATGTTTTCTTAATTTAGCGACCCCATCATAATATGTTTGCATATCGTGTGCACGATTTATTAAATCAGATGTAGACTGATGTATCGTTTGGAGTCCTAATTCAACCCATAAGTATGTGCGTTTGTTTAGCTCAGCAAGGTATTCTACTACATCATCTGGTAAACAGTCTGGACGCGTGGCAATGGATAATCCTACAACACCTTCTTCTTGTAATACAGGTTCATATTTTTCCTTTAGTATTTCAACAGGGGCGTGTGTATTAGTGAACGCTTGAAAGTAGGCAATGTATTTTCCTTCATGCCATTTCTCATGCATTTTTGCTTTGATTTGTTGAAATTGAACTTCAATAGGATCAGCTCGATTTCCAGCAAAATCGCCGCTACCAGCCGCAGAACAAAATGTACAACCACCATGTGCAACAGTTCCGTCACGATTAGGGCAGTCAAAGCCGCCATCTAATGCCACTTTAAATATTTTTTGGCCAAATTTATTTTTTAAATGGTAATTCCAAGTATGATAGCGTTTATTCTCAAAAGCATACGGGAAATATTTACCCATAAGACATTTTCCTTTCTAATTGTTTCTAAGTAAAGATTTTAACATATTTTAATGTTATAGTGTCTATTGTAGATTGAGAAAAGAGAGAGAAAGGACTCAGTATATGAATATACCTAAATCAGTATGGATGCTGGTAATAGGCATGGCGCTCAATATTACCGGTTCTAGTTTTTTATGGCCTTTAAATACGATATATATGAAAGAAGAGCTCGATAAAAGCCTTACTATTGCAGGTATTGTGTTAATGATAAATTCATTTGGTATGGTTGTTGGTAACTTATTAGGTGGTAGTTTGTTTGATAAATTAGGTGGTTATCGTACGATTTTAACTGGAACTGCTGTGTGTTTAGTTAGTACAACGATGCTAAATTTTTTCCATGGTTGGCCTTTGTATGCAGTATGGTTAGTTATGCTTGGTTTTGGTGGTGGCATGATTGTACCAGCAATTTATGCTATGGCCGGAGCAGTGTGGCCCAATGGTGGACGGCAAACGTTTAATGCTATCTACTTAGCTCAAAATATTGGTGTCGCACTTGGTGCTGCTTTAGGAGGTTTTGTTGCTGAGCTTAGTTTTAACTATATTTTTATTGCAAATTTATTAATGTATGTGCTATTCGCGATTGTAGCTGTCACACAATTCAATCTCGAGTATTCTGTAAAGATGCACAAGCCAGATAATCTTGAGTTGGAAAATAAAGACCAAAAACGCAGATTTAAAGCATTAATCCTTTTATGTATTATGTTTAGTATTTGTTGGATTGCATATATACAATGGGAAAGTACGATTGCTTCATTTACACAAGACATCGATATCTCAATGTCGCAATATAGTATATTGTGGACAGTGAATGGTATTATGATTTTAGTTGCACAGCCTTTGATAAGTCCGGTAATTCGTATACTCAAAGGAAATATAAAAAAACAAATGATTGTAGGTATTATTATTTTTATGGTGTCGTTTTTAGTGACTAGTTTTGCTGAACAATTTAGTGTCTTTCTCATTGGTATGATTATATTAACATTTGGCGAAATGTTCGTTTGGCCTGCTGTCCCAACTATCGCGAATTTTTTAGCGCCTGATGGTAAACAAGGACAGTATCAGGGGTTTGTTAATTCAGCTTCTACGGTCGGTAAAGCATTTGGGCCACTTATAGGTGGTATTTTAGTCGATGCCTTTAATATGAGTACCATGTTTATTGGCATGATTGTGTTATTAAGCATAGCATTGTGTTTTTTAGCTGTTTTTGATAAAAATATGTCTAAGGATAAAACAATATAACCATGTTAATTGACTGAGCTAGGCTTCTATATTAATTGTTCAGTTATGTAATAACTTGCACTTGCAATCAGTTGCATTATCCAATAATATTAAAGTGTATTGGAGTAGTAACTTAAATATTTTTCAACAGAGAGCTAGTGGTGGTGTAAACTAGCGTTAAGTATTAAGTGAACTTACCGTTATTTAATGTAATATACATCTCTTACTATTTAATTAAGTGCACATATATGTGAACTAGGGTGGTACCGCGGCATAATTGTCGTCCCTATACTTTATTTATAATAGTATGAGGTGTTTTTTTATTGAGTAGGAGGAAAAAAAGTGAATTACAATCACAAAAAAATCGAAAAAAAATGGCAATGTTTCTGGCTAGATAATCAAACATTTAAGACAAGTGATAACTTGGGACAAAAGAAATTTTATGCCTTAGATATGTTTCCTTATCCATCAGGTGCTGGTTTACACGTAGGACATCCAGAAGGATATACTGCTACGGATATTATTTCACGCTATAAACGTATGCAAGGCTATAACGTCTTACATCCAATGGGCTGGGATGCGTTTGGCTTACCTGCAGAACAATATGCACTTGATACTGGAAACGATCCACGAGCATTTACGAAACAAAATATTCAAACTTTTAAACGTCAAATTCAAGAATTAGGATTTAGTTATGATTGGGATAGAGAAGTTAATACAACAGATCCTGAATATTATAAATGGACACAATGGATTTTTATCCAACTTTATAATAAGGGGTTAGCTTATGTTGATGAAGTAGCGGTAAACTGGTGTCCAGCACTTGGCACGGTTTTATCTAATGAAGAGGTTGTTGATGGTGTTTCTGAACGAGGAGGCCATCCTGTATACCGTAGACCTATGAAACAATGGGTACTCAAGATCACAGAATATGCCGATCGACTACTAGAAGATTTGGATGACTTAGATTGGCCTGAATCGATAAAAGATATGCAGCGTAATTGGATTGGTCGCTCAGAAGGGGCACGTGTTTCTTTCAAAGTTGAAGGAGAGAATGACACAATAGACGTCTTCACTACGCGTCCAGATACGATTTTTGGTACGACTTTCTTAGTATTAAGTCCAGAGCATGCGCTTGTGGAAAAAATTACAACAACTGAAAAATTTGAAGAAGTTAAGAAATATCAAGAAGCTGCATCTAAAAAATCTGACCTTGAGCGTACGGATTTGGCAAAAGATAAATCTGGTGTTTTTACTGGCGCATATGCGATTAATCCTTTATCTGGTGAAAAATTACCGATTTGGATTGCTGATTATGTATTATCTAGTTATGGTACTGGAGCTGTTATGGCAGTGCCTGCTCATGATGAACGCGACCACGAATTTGCGGTTAAATTTAATTTGCCGATTATAGAAGTTATTGCTGGTGGAGATGTTCAAAAAGAGGCTTATACTGGTGCAGGAGAGCACGTTAACTCTGGTGACTTAGATGGTTTAAATAATGAACAGGCTATTGCTAAAGCAATTGATTTATTAGAAGCAAAAGGTGCCGGTGAGAAAAAAGTTAACTATAAGTTGCGTGACTGGTTATTTAGTAGACAGCGTTATTGGGGTGAACCAATACCAATCATTCATTGGGAAGATGGAACAATGACGACGGTACCAGAAGAAGAATTACCACTATTATTACCAGAAACTGATGAAATTAAACCGTCTGGAACAGGTGAATCACCATTAGCTAATATAGATGATTTTGTTAATGTTGTAGATGAAGAAACGGGAATGAGAGGTCGTCGTGAAACGAACACAATGCCACAATGGGCTGGCAGCTGTTGGTATTACTTACGTTATATTGATCCTCATAATGAGCAAATGTTAGCAGATCCAGAAAAATTAAAGCATTGGTTACCAGTTGATTTATACATCGGTGGCGTTGAGCACGCAGTACTTCATTTGTTGTATGCTCGATTCTGGCATAAAGTCTTATATGATTTAGGCGTAGTTCCAACAAAAGAGCCATTCCAAAAATTATTTAACCAAGGTATGATTTTAGGTGAAGGCAATGAGAAAATGAGTAAATCCAAAGGTAATGTTGTTAACCCAGATGATATTGTAAATTCTCATGGTGCTGACACTTTACGACTTTATGAAATGTTTATGGGGCCTTTGGATGCTGCTATTGCCTGGAGTGAGAATGGTTTAGATGGCTCAAGACGTTTCTTAGACCGAGTTTGGCGTTTATTTATCAATGAAGATGATAGCCTATCTCAAAAATTTGTTGAATCAAATAATAAATCATTAGATAAAGTATATAATCAAACGGTTAAAAAAGTGACAGAAGACTTTGATACATTGAATTTTAATACTGCTATCAGTCAGTTGATGGTCTTTATTAATGAATGTTATAAAGTAGATGAAATTTATCAACCATATGCGGAAGGCTTTGTGAAGATGCTTGCGCCTATTGCGCCACACATAGGTGAAGAATTATGGCAAAAATTAGGACATGATGAAACGATTACTTATCAGCCATGGCCAACTTATAATGAAACACTGTTGGTTGATAGTGAAGTTGAAATTGTCGTTCAAGTAAATGGTAAAGTGCGTGCAAAACTAACCATACCTAAAGAGCTGTCCAAAGAAGAAATGCAAGAATTAGCATTAGAAAATGAAAATGTTAAAATGGCTATAGATGGTAAAGAAATTAAGAAAGTAATAGCAGTCCCTCAAAAACTAGTAAATATTGTAGCAAAATAACTAAAGGAGTGTTGAATAATGGATTCAATAACTGTTGAAGATTTGAAAAATAAAGTATTAGAATCTAATCCAGTTAATATTGTTGATGTTCGTACAGATGAGGAAACATCTATGGGTATCATACCTGGTGCAGAAACGATTCCTATGGATAAAATTGAATCAAATATTGATTATTTTAATACAAATGATACTTACTATATTATTTGTGCTGCAGGTGTTCGAAGTGAAAAAGTAGCTCGATATTTAGAAAAACAAGATATTCATGCAGTCAATGTAGAAGGCGGTATGAAAGCTTGGGGCAATGAAGGATTAGAAATAAAACGTATTTAATTTTTAAGTAAATGAATTTTAATAGATTTAATAAACACCCATTTAGCTACCGTTACTAAATGGGTGTTTATTTTTTAAAGCCAAGTCTAAACACGATTTAAAAAATGCTAGCTTAAAATTAATGGTATAAATAACTTCCGGCATTGAGGCCTGCGACATGTCCAGTCACAAGGGCGCTAGTAATATTATAACCACCAGTATAACCGTGAATATCTAAGACTTCTCCACACAAAAATAAACCTGGTTCAAGTTTAGACATCATTGTTTTAGGCCAAATTTCTTTTAAGGAAACACCGCCGCCAGTTACAAATGCTTTATCTATAGGTAATGTGCCGTTAACTTTAAATTTAAATCCTTTAAATATTTCAACAAGTTGTTGCAATTGCTGATTTGAAAAGTGATGTCCTGTCATGTCATCATTAATGTTTGCATGTTCTAACGCAAATATTAAGTAACGTTCTTCAATTAAACCATGTAAACTATTTTTTATAATTTTATTTGGCTGTGATTGAATACGCTTATTAATTTTTTGACTTAATTTGTCTTTATTTAAATCTGGAAATACATCTAAAGACATTGTTATTTGTTGCGTTTTTTGCTGTTTCTGTTCTTTGTAAATAAATTGGCTACATCTTAATGCAGCGGGGCCGCTTATCCCAAAGTGGGTGAAAATCATGTCCATTTTGTGACTAATACGTATTTTACCGTTTTTCTTATGTACTGATAAACAAACATCTTTAAGGCTTAGACCTTTTAAGCGTTGTTCTTTAATAAAAGACTCGTTTGATGTGATAGGTACTTCCGTGGGGAATAATTCGGTAATCGTATGTCCCATTGCTTGTGCAAAACGATAGCCATCTCCAGTTGAACCGGTTTGTGGCACACTAGTCCCACCAGTTGCAATCACTAATGTTTTGCCATTATAACTTTTAGATTGGGTATGTACGATAAAACTATCATTTGTTGATTTTTCAATACGAGTTACAGGTGTTTCTTCAATTATATCGACATGCTGAGAATGAATCGTTTGAACTAAAGCATTTACAACATCTTGGGCTTTGTTTGAGACGGGAAACATGCGGCCATGATCTTCTTCTTTTAGTTTAACAGCTCGGGATTCAAAGAATTGAATAATAGATTCATTATCAAATGTTGAAAATGGACTGTATAAAAATTTTCCGTTACCTGGAATATTTTTAATTATTTCTTCATAAGGTAAGCGATTTGTGACATTACAGCGTCCACCACCTGAAATCTTCAACTTGCGTCCTAAACCTTTTTTCTTTTCTATTAATAATACACGTTGTCCTGATTGGCTTGCTGCAACTGCAGCCATTAAGCCACTTGGACCGCCTCCTATTATAATTGTTTGATACATAGTTGAATCCTCCAATAGTTACTACTGCTATTGTATACGACACTTACACTATATGGCTACATTATTATTTGCAATGTCCCAATTGCTTATGACATTATTAAGTGTACGTTGTCAATTCACATTCAAACAAGCTGAAAAAATTGAGAGCGGGACAGAATTTATCATGAATTCGTAGTACCGCCCCGGCAAGGTTGACTAGGATTGAAAAAAGTTTAGTATTAGCGTATTTTCAATCCAGTCAACTACTGCCAATATTTAGTTTATAGTCCAAAACATAATGATGTCCCTGACTCCATAAAATTTATTTTTTGATGCGTTATTCATATAATCAAGGATTGGTTAATAACATATTTTAAAATTAATTATTTTAAGATTTGCATAAATGTGTAACTAATACAAGAGCATCTATAGTTACTATAATTAAATAAAATCTGCGCAAAATTTTACAAAGTTGTTGGGAAACGTTGTGCGATTTATGATATATTTTATAATAATGTAAGTCTTGATTATTATTTAAGCTTTTTAAGAAGAGTTTAAACTAAAGGTAGGAAGATAATTATGAGTGAGAATAAAGAAATGGTACGTGGTACCTTTCTAATAACAATCAGTATTTTAATTACAAAGATACTTGGTGTGTTATTTGTAATTCCTTTTTATGCAATCATGGGCGCTGGTGGTGGCGATGCTGAAACAAATTTGATTCCATTTAACTATGCATATACACCATATAATATTGCCATTGCTGTTGCTACAGCTGGTGTACCATTAGCTGCATCAAAATATGTAGCCAAATACAATGCTTTAGGTGCATATAAAATTGGACAAAAGCTTTACAAATCTAGTTTTGTCGTTATGTTTATAACCGGAATCATTGGATTTTTATTACTATTTGCACTTGCTCCTGAAATAGCTACATTAACGCTTGGTAAAGAAGTAAGCGCTAGTGAGTGGTCTGTAGCTGATATTACTTGGATCATTAGAGTGATTAGTGTTGTTGTTATCTTTATTCCTTTATTAGCTACGTGGAGAGGTGTATTCCAGGGATATCAATCTATGGGGCCTACAGCAGTGTCTGAAGTAAATGAACAAGTTGCTCGTATTATCTTTATATTAGTTGGAAGTTATTTAGTACTTCATGTATTTCATGGTGCAATTTTAATAGCCAATGGTATAGCGACGATTGCTGCAGCAGTTGGTGCAATCGCAGGTATATTAACATTGTGGTATTACTGGCGTAAAAGGAAACCACATATTGATAAAATGGTGGCTTCTGACCAAACAGGAATGAATGTGACTTATACTCAAATGTATAAAGAGATTATTTCATACAGTATTCCATTTGTTATAGTAAGTCTTAACTTTTCTTTATATAATTTAGTTGATATGTTTACGCATAATAATGCGCTTGATTTAGTAGGTTTTTTTGAAAAACAAGGATACTTTTTCTCTATTTTGAATTTCACAACCAATAAAATTGTAATGATTCCAACATCATTAGCTGCTGGGTTTGCAGTGAGTTTAATTCCATATATTACGAAAACTTATGCTGAAGGACGTTTAATTGAAATGCATCGTCAAATAAGAACGTCATTAGGTGTATTAATGTTTATTACTGTTCCAGCAAGTTTAGGAATTATGGCATTAGCATCACCGCTTTATACAGTGTTCTACCAATATAATCCCGATGGTCAATTTATTTTATTCTGGTATGCACCTGTAGCAATATTAATTTCATTATTAAGTGTAACAGCATCAATGTTGCAAGGCATCGATAAACAGAAATTAACTGTGTTTGTTATTTTAGGCTCAGTTATTTTAAAATTATTACTCAATATTCCTTTAATTATGGCATTCCATACAGTTGGCGCAGTATTGAGTACCGCAATAGCATTACTAGCTACTAATATTGCAAACTTTGTTATTTTAAAGGTTTATGCAAAATTTGAATTTACCGAAACGTTTATTCACTTTGCTAAAATATTTATTTATGGCTTTATCATGATGATTGGCGTTGAGTTAACATATTTATTATTGACACAATTCTTACCTGTTGAGCGTAAACTCTATGCACTGATCATTCTCTTAGTCTGTGTTTTAATAGGCGCAATGATTTACGGCTTTGCAACAATTAAAACAAAATTAGCTGATGAATTTTTAGGTGATGTAGCTCAAAAAGTACGTAATAGAATCGGGTTTTTAAGATGATGAGACTAGATAAATTTTTAGCACATATGGGTCAAGGTACGCGTACAGAAGTAAAGCAATCCTTAAAAAAGGGGAATGTGACGGTTAATGGAAAAGTAGAAAAATCTGCTAAAACTCAAATCAATCCACATCATGATGTTGTTCAAATTCATGGTCATCAAATAGATTATGTTGAAACGGTATATTTGATGTTGAATAAACCTAAAGGCTATATTTCAGCCACCGAAGACCCTAAACAGGCAACAGTCATTGATTTAATAAAAGACTATAAATATTTAGATCTATTTCCAGTAGGCCGGTTAGATAAAGATACTGAGGGCTTATTACTCATCACTAACGATGGTCAATTTAGCCACAATTTGATGAACCCCAACAAGCATGTAGCTAAGACATATTTAGTAACTTCTAAGTATCCAGTGACTAAAGATAATCAGTATATGTTTAAACAAGGTGTGATGTTGTCTGATGGTTTGACAAAACCAGCTGAACTAACCATAATTGATGACTACCACTCAAAGGTTACTATATATGAAGGAAGATATCATCAAATAAAAAGAATGTTTCATAGCATTGAAAATGAGGTATTAGAATTGAAACGCATACAAATTGCTAACCTACGTTTAGATGAAGAGTTGGACGAGGGTCAATATCGTGTATTAACGCAAACCGATATCGAGCAATTAAAATAATATTCGAAAGAGAAGGTGTTTTACATGGCTAAAAAAGCAGGTTTTTTCAGAGTAATACTAGGTTTAGGAACAGCGGCAGCAGCTGTGATATTGTCTAGAAAAGAAAACCGTGACAAATTAAAGGTAGAATACAATAAATACAAAGAAGATCCAGAAAGCTACAAGGAAAATGCAAAAGAAATCGCAAATGACCTTGGATCTAGAGCAACAAACAAAATTCAAGATGTAAAGAACAATCCACAAGCATACATGAATAAAATAAAAAATGATCCAAAAGGCTTTATTCAAGAACAAAAATCTAAATTAACTTCTAAAAAAGATAATCAAAAGGAACTTGAAGAAGTGAAATTTGATGATGAAGGTGGATCAGCATCAAATAATTTACGTGTAGTGACAGAAGAAGATTTAAAAAATAATCGAAACAAATAAAAGTGTATCATTAAAATAGAAAAATACACATTCGGCATTGCTGGATGTGTATTTTTCTGTTTTATTAGTGAAATAATGATTCATTTAATAAGCCAAAAATTAAATAATGAACTGCCAAAATCTCTAATTGTCTGAACATTTTGTAATTCTTCTTAGATCTGACTGTAATTTATAGCATAAATTATGTAGAATAGAAAATATAAATTAAAAAAGGAAGTTGATCTAAATGTGGAAAGAAAAGGTTCAAGAATATGAAAGTAAAATAATAGATGACTTAAACGGCCTGCTTTCAATTGAAAGTGTTCGTGTTGATAGTCTAGCATCTGAGGACGCACCAGTTGGCCCAGGACCTAGAAAAGCATTAGATTACATGTATGAAATTGCTCAAAGAGATGGTTTTGCTACGCATGATGTTGACCATATCGCTGGAAGAATTGAAGCAGGAAAAGGCGATGATGTATTGGGGATATTATGTCACGTTGATGTTGTACCTGCTGGAGATGGCTGGAATTCAGATCCATTTAAACCTGTTGTGACTGATGATGCCATTATAGCAAGAGGAACACTCGATGATAAAGGACCTACGATTGCAGCTTATTATGCTATTAAGATTTTAAATGATATGAATGTTGATTGGAAAAAACGTATTCATATGATTATTGGTACAGATGAAGAGTCTGATTGGAAGTGTACTGAAAGATATTTCCAAACAGAAGAAATGCCAACACTTGGTTTTGCACCTGATGCTGAATTTCCTGCTATCCATGGTGAAAAGGGTATCACAACATTTGATTTAGTACAGCAATTGAAATCAGATGATCAAGATGAACCTGATTATGAATTGTTATCATTTAAATCAGGCCAACGTTATAATATGGTACCTGATTTTGCAGAAGCAAAGGTATTTGTTAAAGAAAATATGACAGATGTAATTCAACACTTTGAACATTATCTACAAGAACATAAACTAACGGGTGATAGCACAGTTGATAGTGGCGTTTTACAATTAACTGTTAATGGTAAAGCAGTTCATGGTATGGATCCATCATTAGGCGTGAATGCTGGTTTACATTTATTACATTTTTTAGGCTCATTGAACTTAAACAAAACAGCAAAAGATTTTGTAGACTTTAGTAATCGTTATTTATTTGAATCTCATTTTGGTGAAAAAATGGGAATGAAATTCCACACTGATATTATGGGTGATGTAACAACCAATGTAGGAATTATTGAATATGATAATGAACATGCAGGGCGTTTTGGTGTTAATCTACGTTATCCATTAGGATTTGAATTTGAAGAAGCAATTCACCGCTTTGAAGATGAAATTAAATCACTTGGATTTGACGTAGATTTAGGAAAGGTACAGCAACCACATTTTGTAGATAAAAATGATCCGTTTGTTCAAAAGCTTGTAACTGCCTACCGCAATCAAACTGGCGATTTATCAGAACCTTATACAATTGGTGGCGGTACATACGCGCGCAATTTAGATAAAGGTGTTGCATTTGGGGCAATGTTCAGTGATTCTGAAGATTTAATGCATCAAAAGAATGAATATATTACGAAAAAACAACTATTTGACGCAACAAGCATTTACTTAGAAGCGATATATTCATTGTGTGTGGAGGGATAAATATGAAGGTATATTTAAATGGAAAATTTGTAGATCAATCTGAAGCTAAAGTATCTTATGAAGATCGTGGTTATGTTTTTGGTGATGGTATTTATGAATATATAAGAGCATATAAAGGTAAATTATTTACAGTCGAAGAACATTTTGATAGATTTTTACGCAGTGCAGATGAAATAGGTTTAGATTTAGGCAAAACTAAAGAAGAACTTATTGACATAACACGCCAGTTACTAAAAGAAAATCAAATAGAAACTGGTGGCATTTATATTCAAGCAACACGTGGTGTGTCACCACGTAATCATTCATTTCCAACACCAGAAGTTAAGCCGGTTATTACAGCATTTGCTAAAAGTTACGATCGTCCATATGAAGAATTACAGAATGGCGTTAGCGCAGTCACAGTTGAAGATATACGTTGGTTAAGATGTGACATTAAAAGTCTAAACTTACTGGGTAACGTATTGGCAAAAGAATATGCGGTTAAATATAATGCTACAGAGGCGATTCAGCAACGCGGAGTCACTGTTACAGAAGGTGCATCAAGTAATGTGTATGCGATTAAAGATGGCAAAATATATACACATCCGGTTAATAATTACATTTTAAATGGTATTACCCGCAGAGTGATTAAATGGATTGCAGATGATTATAATATTCAATTTATTGAAGAAACATTTGATGTTGATTTCTTAAAACATGCAGATGAAGTGATTATTTCTAGTACATCAGCAGAAGTTATGCCAATTATTAAATTAGATGGTGAAGAGGTTAATGATGGTAAAGTAGGACCTATAACACGTCAGTTGCAAGAAGGTTTCGACAAATACATTCAAGAAAAAAGTATTTAATAAATTGTGAAAAGATGAAATTACAACTACTTATTTAAGATGAATGTGTTATAATAAGACCTAAGCAAAAGTTAACTTTTGGACGTATAAATGACTAGTAAAATGTGACTTTTATTTTCTCATTTTCAGTTGAAAAATGAGGCTAAAAATTATAAAATTTACTTTGAGTGATAACAAAACTAAATGGTAAATTTAATTAAAATATCGGGACAATATTTTAAAAAATATAATAAAACACACTACTAGTGATTATATTATGACCAGCGTATTTTAGAAGTATACGACTGGTATAAATTAGAATATATGGCTCTTGAAACTTCTTTCTAGAGCCATTTTCTAATTGGAAGTGAGGTGAACGTGTTGGAGCAGTTTTATCAATTAGGGTGGACACTTGATTCTGCAGGTGGTGCTTCAGGCGAAGCTTATATGGCAGAACAAGACGGACAAAAGCTTTTCTTAAAACGAAATTCAAATCCATTTATCGCAGCTTTATCAGCTGAAGGAATTGTCCCAAAACTTGTTTGGACAAAACGTATTGAGACAGGAGAAGTCGTTACAGCTCAGCATTGGAAAAACGGCAGAGAGTTAGAGCCTATTGAAATGGCACAGACGAGAGTAGCTCAGCTAATGAAAAAAATACATAGCTCAAAACCCTTGCTAACGATGTTGAAACGCATGGAAATGGAACCAATTACACCAGCAATCATGTTGAACAAAATTAACGCCTCTTTATCCAGGGAAGTATTAAGCCATCATATTGTGAGAAAAGCGCTTATTTATTTAGAAGAACATATTCCAAATTTAGATGCTCGCTTTTTTACAGTCGTACATGGAGATGTTAACCATAATAATTGGTTATTATCAGATAGGGATGAACTTTTTCTAGTGGATTGGGAAGGTGCAATGATTGCAGATCCTGCGATTGATATTGGTATGTTGCTTTACAACTACGTTCCCGAAAGAAAATGGTCTCAATGGTTCAAAATTTATGGTGAACAAGAAAGTCTTGATTTAAATAAACGCATGAAATGGTATACGGTCATACAATCCATCGGCATGGTGCAATGGTATGAAGAACAGAAGCGTTTTAAAGATATGAATACTTGGTTGAAGTTTCTTAATGAAGTTATGAATAGTAATTTATTTATTTAATAGGCTGATAAGTAGTTGTAGAAATGTAGCTACTTACAGTCTCAATTTTTTATATAAGGAGGATAAGCATGAGAGTTCGATATAAACCATGGGCAGAAGATTATTTAAAAGAGCATCCAGATTTAGTTGATATGGATGGTAGACATGCGGGATATATATCAGAATGGTTTGACAAAGAACAACCCATCTATATCGAAATTGGTTCTGGCATGGGGAAATTTATAACTACCATAGCTTCACAACATCCTGAAATTAATTTCGTTTCTATGGAACGAGAAAAAAGTGTGATGTACAAAGTACTAGATAAAGTGAAAGATTTAGGACTAACAAATGTCAAAATGATATGTAACGATGCCATAGAATTAACCGATTATTTTAAATCTCATGAAGTGTCTCGTATATATTTAAATTTTTCAGATCCATGGCCTAAAAATCGTCATGCAAAGAGGCGACTAACATATAAAACATTTCTAGCACTATATAGACAAATTTTAGTTAAAGATGGAGAAATTCATTTTAAGACAGATAATCGTGGATTATTTGCATATAGTTTAGAAAGCATGTCAACGTTTGGCATGTACTTTACTAAAATAAATTTGAACTTGCATGAAGAAGATAATGAAGATAATGTTCTTACAGAATATGAACAGAAATTTGCAGATAAAGGATCTCGTATATATCGCATGGAAGCTAAATTCCATCAAGATTTATAAATTAAATGATGATGAGTCTGTGACATAAAGTTGTTGGACAAATAAAAAAGGCAATTTCTATTGAAATAATATAGAAA
>NZ_KV809483.1:72352-86022 GCF_001812565.1 Staphylococcus sp. HMSC059F04
AGGCAATTTCTATTGAAATAATATAGAAACTGCCTTTTTTAAATATGTTGATGTAAAATTACATATCAATGAGACGTATTTTAGCAAGACACTTTGGAGTACAAGACAAGTGAAGACAGGGGCCCCAACAAATAGGCTTTCAAAAAGAAAGCCAACAGACAAAGCAAGTTGGGGGTGGGGCCCCAACAAAGAGAAATGCGAAAAGCATTTCACCAAGCAAAGCAAGTTGGGGTGGGCTCCAACAAAGAGGATTTCGAGAAGAAATTCAGCAAGCACAGCAAGTCGACCTTGTATAGCAAGTTTCTTTCATGAACATAAAGTTACCTAAATAGGGTATACAAAAATAAATCAGCTTTTCATATTAAAGGAGAGAAATATATGAAATTAGGCGAATTTATGATTAATCAGCTAAATGGCGGTATAACTAAAATGGATGGTGGAGCTATATTTGGTGTAGTACCTAAACCGTTATGGTCTAAAAAGTATAGTGTTAATAATAATAACCAAGTTCCACTTGTTACATATCCTATACTTATTCAGACTGGAGAAAAAAATATCATTATCGATGCAGGATTAGGCAATGCCAAGTTAACAAAAAAACAAATTAAAAATTATGGCGTTGATTATGAAAGCAATATTGAAAAGGCTTTATTGCAGTTTCATTTAACTACGGATGAAATTGATTATGTATTAATGACCCACATGCATTTTGATCATGCAGCTGGATTATCAGATTGTGATGGCAATGCCATATTTAAAAATGCTATGCATATTATACAGCAAGATGAGTGGCATGAATTTCTTAGTCCTAACTTGCGAAGTAAAGCGACATATTGGAAGAAGAATCAGGGGGACTACGATCAGAATGTTATTTTATTTGAAGATACTATTGAAGTGCTCCCAGGTATTGAAATGCATCATGTTGGAGGTCATAGCAATGGCCTATCTATTGTAACAATAAAGAGCAATGGTGAAAGCGCAGTGCATATGTCAGATATTTTTCCAACTCATGCTCATTTAAATCCACTGTGGGTGTCCGCATATGATGATTATCCTATGGAATCAATTAGAGCGAAAGAAAGACTCATTCCTTATTTTATTTATCATAACTATTGGTTTTTATATTATCATGACCATCAATATTTTGCTTGCAAATTTCAATCAAATCCACAAACAATAATTGATAGAATAGAACGATGACAAAAGTGGAAATACGACATAACTATAAAGTTAGCGTATTTCCACTTTTGATGTAGATTAAAGTTCAACGATGTTTAACACTTCACCATTTTTGGCATCGATATAGAATTCATATTGTGTAAATTCATTATGTTTAACTTGGGTGATACCACCTTGATATATAATTCGCCCAGGGTAACTTGCGTCGTCAACTAATGGTGTTTCTAATATGTAGGAACCTTTAACATTTCTAAAATAAGACTTAACCTCATTTAACACTTGATTAGGATGCTTGAGTTTTTGACGTGTTAATATTAAGAAAAGAACAGGTAGGGTAACTAACATTAGTGTGAAAAGGACAATTAGCGAAATTAAAATTTTTTTATTTATGTCTTTCATGTTAAAATGCACCTCAAAATCAATAGTTCATAAATTTAGTTTACCATATTTAACATGATATAATAACTATCAAGGAGCGTGATTCTTGTGGAGATTGAACAAAATCGTACATTGCAACGCATAAAAACGCTAACTGAGTTGCATGGTGCACCAGGATTCGAAAATGATGTTAAAGCCTATATGAAAGCTGAAATGACACCTTATATTAGTCATTTTGTAGAGAATAAATTAGGCGGATTTTTTGGAGTGAAAAAGTCTAATACAGCCAATGCTAAAAAAGTAATGATTGCTGCACACATGGATGAAATAGGATTTATGATTACTGAAATAACAGATAATGGTTTGCTGCACTTTACAAATCTTGGAGGTGTTGCCAATGATATTTGGCAAGGGCAAAGACTAACTATCAAAACACGTCAAGGTGATCAAATATTAGGGGTTGTAGCTAATATTCCTAAACATTTCCGCACTGGAAATGAAGCTGCACCTAAAATACATGATTTACTACTAGATATAGGTGCAACTAGTGCTGAAGAAGTCCGTGAACGCGGTATTGAAATTGGTGATTCTATAGTGCCAGCAACAACATTATCACGTCTGTCAGAATATCGATTTAGTGGAAAAGCATGGGATAATCGCTATGGGTGTGTCCTTGCTATTGAAATATTAGAATTATTAAAAGATGTTGAATTAGATGTGGATTTATATGTTGGTGCGAATGTGCAAGAAGAAGTAGGTTTACGTGGTGCAAGAGCATCTGCCGAATTGATTCAACCAGATATTGCATTTGTTGTTGATTGTTCACCAGCTAATGATGTAAAAGGCAAAGGACGTTTGTCCGGTGAATTAGGTGAAGGGACATTAATTCGAATTAAAGACGGCACAATGATCTTAAAACCAATTTTTAGAGATTATCTATTGAAATTAGCGAATGAAAAAGAGATAAATTATCAATATTATATGTCACCTGGTGGTACGGATGGGGGAGAAATACATAAGGCGAATCAGGGTATACCTACTGCGGTCATAGGTGTTTGTGCGCGCTATATTCATAGTACGGATGCTGTGTTTGATATTAGAGATTATTTTTCAGCACGACAGCTTTTAATGGAGGCTGTGATTAACTTAGATCGTCATCAAATTAATGAATTACAATATGAAATTTAAGGGAGAATTAAATTATGATCCAACTTGAATCTGAACAACAATTTGATAAATTAAAGCAAAGTAATGTCGTATTTGAGTTTACTGCGGGGTGGTGCCCAGATTGTAAAATCATTGAACCAGATTTGCCAATTTTAGAGCATAAGTATCCACAATTTCAATTTGTCTCAGTAGATAGAGATCGTTTTATAGATTTATGTGTAAAATACGATATTATGGGAATTCCAAGTTTTTTAGTGTTTAAAGATGGTGATATGTTAGGTTCATATATTGGTAAAGAACGCAAATCAATTGCCCAGATTGATGAATTTTTAGCACAATATTGTTAAAATATTATTTTAGCAGTCAACATCGCTTAATTTTTCTGTAATTAAGGCTATATTTATTGTAAAATAATAAATGGTGTGAAATTGAGGTGTAAAGATGAACGTCTTTAAGATGAGAGACGAATTAAAGCAACGATTAAAATATTTAGACGTTGATTTTAAGTTTGATCGTGAAGAAGAAACTCTACGTATCTATAGAAATGATAATCATAAAGGCGTTACGATTAAATTAAATGCCATAGTTGCTAAGTATGAAGAGCAACAAAATAAAATTATTGATGAAATTGTCTACTATGTTACAGAGGCGATTTCACAAATGCAGGACCAAGGATTAGACCAAATTTCTGATATAAATATCATGCCAGTTATTCGTTCCACAAGTTTTGAGAAAAAGACTAAGGATGGAAGTGCATTTGTAATTGATAAACATACAGCTGAAACAAACGTTTATTACGCTGTTGACTTAGGCAAATCTTATCGTTTAATTGATGAAAGTATGCTAAAACAAATGAATATAACGACACAACAAGTAAAAGAAATGTCTTTATTTAATTTGCGTAAGCTTGAATGTTCTTATTCCACTGACGAAGTGAAAGGTAATATATTTTATTTTATTAATTCAAACGATGGATATGATGCTAGCCGTATATTAAATACAAAATTACTTAATGAATTTGAACAACAGTGTGAAGGTGAAATGCTTGTAGCTGTACCACATCAAGATGTGCTTATCATTGCTGATATAAGAAATAAAACTGGCTATGATGTGATGGCTCATTTAACGATGGAATTTTTCACTAAAGGATTAGTACCTATTACCTCCTTATCATTTGGATATAGTAAAGGTCACTTAGAACCGATTTTTATTTTAGGTAAAAATAACAAACAAAAAAGAGATCCTAATGTTATACAGAGATTAGAAGCAAATAGAAAAAAGTTTAATCATAAAGAATACTAAAGCGATATAGAGGAGTTTTAAATGATGAATTTATTTTACAATCCCAAAGGCGTTGGAGATGTGGCATTTCTACAAATAAATCCTGTTGAAGGTGACGTTGCTTATGAAATCAAAGAAAATGTTGTTCAATTAACACAAGATAACGCTGTTGTTGGTTTTAATATTTTCAATTTTTCTCATTATTTTCATATTCAAGACGTGGGTAATATTAAATTAACAGAGGAAATACTTAACAAATTGCAACAAGTCATTTCAGAAGCTGGTTATTCATATCAATTAGATGCTGATTTATCTCCAAAATTTGTTGTGGGTTATGTGAAAACAAAAGAAAAGCATCCTAATGCAGACAAGCTAAGTATTTTATCTGTTGACGTTGCAACAGAAGTATTGCAAATTGTTTGTGGTGCACCTAATGTAGAAGCTGGGCAAAAAGTTGTTGTTGCTAAAGTTGGCGCTGTTATGCCTAGTGGTATGGTTATTAAAGATGCGCAACTACGAGGTGTTGATTCAAGCGGTATGGTATGTTCAATGAAAGAACTTAACTTGCCGAATGCACCACAAGAGAAAGGCATCTTGGTATTATCTGATAATTACCAAATTGGACAAGCATTTTTTGAATAAAAGTAGGAAGGTAGTGAGTATATGAGCTGGTTCGATAAATTATTTGGCGAAAATAATCATTCAGATAGTGATGTCTTTTTTCGTAAAATGCGTCGTCAACATTCAAAGCATCAATTAAATAGCGAAGACTCATTACTTCCTGAAAATAATGATATCTACGAAAGACCAAAAGGAAAATTTCGATTTCCTATGAATATTTCAGATAATGAAGTTCAAGATGATATTTCATCAACCGATAACGTTAATGAGCGTAACAATAATCGCCGTCGACAAACATATCAATCTGACTTCACACCTGGTCAAGCACATACACACCGCCGTAGACATAGAAATTATACAGGAAGTGGGCAACGCGCAACATCTTCACATGATGACAGACACAAAGAACAATCACATGCAGATAGTCAATCCAGATTAAAGAAGCAAGCATCAGCATATGCAACACAACAGACATCACCGCATTCGCATTATTCAAGCACTAAACCACGCTTTAAATTGCAATCTGAGCGGATCAAATCGTCTGCAAATGAAGCGAAACCTACATATCAAGCACATAGTTTTAAAGCTAGTGAAGTTCCTTCAGCTATTTTTGGAACAAAAAAAAGACGTCCAATTGAAAATGGTATCATTCCTGATGTTGAGCATGATAAACGTGATGATGAAAGCCGAAATAACGATAAACAACAAACTGAAGTTAAAAGAGATACACAGCAACCAGTGCAGTCAACTCAGACTGAAAATACGAATCAACAAAGTCAACACAATGATGAGACAACGCATCGCGATGATATTATAAAAAAACGCCAACCCGCACGAAATAATACTATAAATATCGAAAACATTTATGCTTCTCAGATTGTTGAAGAAATACGTAAAGAAAGAGAACGCAAAGTGTTACAAAAACGTCGATTTAAAAAGGCATTGCAAGATAAACGTCAGCAGAAACAACATCAAGATGATGACATACAAAAAGCCATAGATGCCATGTATGCCAAACAAGCTGAACGTTATACGGGTGAAAGTTCGCTTAATGACGATACATCGTTAAAAGATAATAATCGGCAAGCTGAGCATACTTCCGAAGATACTCATAATGATAACAACGATGAAAAAAGAGATTATCACTATGAGGAAATAGCTTTAGATGATATTCAACAAATTCAAGAATTAACAGATGATCAAGTTAATGTGTCAGACATTACTGATGTTTCTGCTGATAAAAGCTCAAATAACATTCAGCAATCGGATGACCAAGAAACATTAGAAGCTGAACAGCATAAAAATATGTTAGACAGAGAACAACACAGTGATAAACATCAAGATGATCATTTGATAGACAATGACATTACAGATGCAGAATATCATGAAATAGAGCAGGCTGACATTTCGACTAAAACTGCTGATGACAATAATACGCGTTCAAACAGTGATAATAGAGAAAGTTCTACAATTAAACAAGGTCATGCATATCGAAATCATGAGTCACATAACGACATCGACTCAAAACAAAGTGCACAACACAGCACAACTAAGTTGCAACAGAAAAAATCAGCAACGAATAAAGAGCATAATCATGACACAACATATGCTGTAAAAGCACAAAATAAGAACAATATTAAGCTAGGGTCTAAACCATTTAACGTCGTTATGACACCATCTGATAGAAAAAGAATGATGGATCAACAAGCCAAAAGACAAGAAAAACAAGTTAATGTGCCAGAGTTAACTCCACAGACATCACAAACATTAGACAAAAACAATGTCGCTAAAAATCATGAAAGTAATCATAACGTAATAGAAAGAAACACTGATGAACTAAGTCAAGATATATATCCACAAAATGAAGATTTAGAAGACGATTCCATTAATATACAGGCAAATGTAAATGCGACACAACCTGATGGTGAAATAAAACAATCTAAGAATGATATCAATAATATAACTGCAAAATCTGAACAGACAATGATACGGAGAGGCCCGAACATTAAGTTACCGGATTTAGATATTTTAAATGATGCTCAACCACAAGAAATTGATGAAACATGGATTGATAGCAAAAAGCAAGAGCTTAATGATGCATTCTATTATTTCAATGTGCCAGCAGAAGTGAAGAATGTTACAGTTGGACCAAGTGTAACACGCTTTGAATTGGCTGTTGAAAAGGGTGTTAAGGTATCAAGAATTACTGCATTGCAAGATGATATCAAAATGGCACTTGCAGCCAAAGATATACGTATCGAAGCGCCAATTCCTGGTACAAGTCTAGTTGGTATTGAAGTTCCAAATCAAAACCCCACGAAGGTAAACTTAAAATCAATATTAGAGACTGAGCATTTTAAGCATTCTGAATCAAAATTAACTGTAGCAATGGGTAATCGAATTAATAATGAACCGTTGCTTATGGATATCGCTAAAACACCACATGCTTTAATTGCAGGTGCAACAGGTTCAGGTAAATCCGTATGCATTAATAGCATATTAATGTCTTTATTGTATAAAAACCATCCAGAAGAATTGCGGTTACTATTAATTGACCCTAAAATGGTAGAATTAGCACCGTACAATGATTTACCTCATTTAGTTTCACCAGTAATTACAGATGTTAAGGCTGCTACACAAAGTCTGAAATGGGCTGTTGAAGAAATGGAACGACGCTATAAATTATTTGCGCAATATCACGTTCGAAATATTACTGCATTTAATAAAAAAGCATCTTATGAACAACGTATTCCTAAAATTGTCATAGTTATAGATGAACTTGCTGATTTAATGATGATAGCGCCACAAGAAGTAGAGCAGTCTATTGCTAGAATTGCTCAAAAAGCGAGAGCATGTGGTATTCATATGCTAGTTGCTACACAAAGACCATCAGTTAATGTTATTACTGGTTTGATTAAAGCTAACATACCTACGCGTATTGCCTTTATGGTTTCATCAAGCGTTGATTCACGAACAATCATAGATAGTGGTGGTGCAGAACGTTTACTCGGATATGGTGACATGCTATATCTCGGCAGTGGAATGAACAAGCCAATTCGAGTCCAAGGTACATTTGTATCTGACGATGAAATTGATGGTGTTGTAGATTTTATTAAGCATCAACGCGAACCAGATTATTTATTTGAGGAAAAGGAACTATTAAAGAAAAATCAATCACAAGCTCAAGACGAATTATTTGAGGATGTATGTGAATTTATGATAAAAGAAGGTCATATATCAACGTCATTAATTCAACGACATTTCCAAATTGGATATAATCGTGCAGCACGAATTATCGATCAATTAGAACAACTAGGTTATATAACAGGAGCAAATGGTTCTAAACCTAGAGATGTATTGATAACAGAAGCTGATATAACAAATAATTAAATGAATAAAGGAGTATAAGTGATATGACGCATTATCATTTTGTTGGTATAAAAGGCGCTGGCATGAGCTCTTTAGCGCAAATCATGCATGACTTAGGACATGAAGTTCAAGGGTCTGATATTGAAAAATATGTATTTACTGAAGTAGCATTAAAAAACAAAGGCATAAAAATATTACCTTTTAGTGCAGAAAATATAAAAGAGGGTATGGTAGTCATACAGGGAAACGCTTTTCCAGACACTCATGAAGAGGTTGTTAGAGCGCATGATTTAAAACTAGACGTTATTAAATATCATGATTTCCTTGGTCACATTATCGATCAATATACCTCTGTGGCTGTTACAGGCGCACATGGGAAAACATCAACAACTGGATTGTTATCACATGTCATGAATGGTGATAAAAAGACATCATTTTTAATTGGAGATGGCACAGGTTTGGGAATACCTCAAAGCGATTACTTTGCTTTTGAGGCATGTGAGTATCGTCGACATTTTTTAAGCTATCGTCCTGACTATGCTATTATGACAAATATCGATTTTGATCATCCTGATTATTTTAAAGATGTAGAAGATGTTTTTGATGCATTTCAAGAGATGGCTAATAATGTAAAAAAAGCAATTATAGCTTGGGGGGACGATGAACATTTACGTAAACTTAACGTGGATATCCCAATATATTATTATGGTTTAAGTGATAAAGATGACGTATATGCCAATGATATTCAAATTACTGATAAAGGTACTGAATTTGATGTATACATCAATGGCAAATATTACAATCACTTCTTAACACCACAATATGGCAATCATAATATTCAAAATGCGCTTGCAGTAATAACAATTAGCTATTTAGAAGATATGGATGTTGCAAATATTAAAGAAGCACTTGAAACATTTGGTGGTGTCAAACGTCGGTTTAATGAAACTAAATATGATCAACAAATATTAGTTGATGATTACGCACACCATCCACGAGAGATTAGTGCTACAATAGAAACAGCAAGAAAGAAATATCCAAATAAAGAAGTCATTGCAGTCTTTCAACCGCATACGTTTTCTAGAACACAAGCATTTTTAAATGAGTTTGCTGATAGTTTAAGCAAGGCTGATCATGTCTTTTTATGTGAAATCTTTGGTTCTATTCGAGAAAACACAGGAGACTTAACGATTCAAGATTTAATCAAACGTGTTGACGGATCTGCATTAATAGACGAAAATAATATTGACATATTAGAACAATTTGATAATGCTGTGATTTTATTTATGGGCGCTGGTGATATACAAAAAATACAACGTGCATACGAACACAAATTAGGTATAACAAATAATTTTTAATATGTTTATACATTATTCTCATGGGTATTTAATACTAATGACATTTTTAATAGGTATTTAGGAGGCGTTTTTAATGGATTGGATTTTACCAATTGCTGGAATTATCGCTGCAATTGCATTCTTAATTTTATGTATAGGTGTAGTTGTTGTGTTAATGTCAGTTAAGAAAAATTTAGATCACGTAGCAAAAACTCTTGATGGTGTTGAAGGCCAAGTTCAAGGTATTACACGTGAATCTACAGATTTACTTCACAAAGTAAATCGTTTAACAGAGGATATCCAAGGTAAAGTTGAACGTTTAAATTCTGTTGTTGATGCTGTTAAAGGTATTGGCGATTCTGTTCAAAATTTAAATGGCTCAATTGATAAAGTGACAAATTCAATTACTCACAATATCTCTCAAAATGAAGATAAAATTTCTCAAGTAGTGCAATGGTCCAATGTTGCAATGGAAATTGCAGATAAATGGCAAAACAGACACTATCGTAGAGAAAGTTCAAACTACAAAACAAGTTCCGTAGCTGATGACACTAAAATCCATTAAATAAAGCTGCTTAACTTTTGTAGAGAAAACTTTTTAATAAGATGTAATTTCATGCACTTAAATGAGGTTTGTACCTGTTTAAGTGCATTTGTTATAGGAGGAGTTACAATGAGTCAAAAATTTAATCAACAACCACTTGAACATACACATTCAGGTGATATTTTATCTCATGATAGTTACCAACATCAAAATTTAACGCCCTATTCTAATGAAGTTCCAAAACGAAAAGACTTTGTAGTAAGTTTTATTACTGGCGCAATTATTGGTTCAACGATTGGTCTATTATATAAAAATAAAGGTTTTGAAAAAATAGATGAACTTAAAAAGAAAGAACAAGAATTAGAACAGAAATATCTTAATATAAAAGAACAAGCTGAAACGAATTTTAACGCTATAAAAAGCAAGATAGATGACTTTAAACAACAAAATAGTATTTCACCAGATGAAATAGCAGCACAACAACAAGCTATTAAAGAAGAAGTAAATGATACATTAAAAGATGATTCACCAGAAGCACAAGAGATTCAACAAGCTAAAGCAGAAGCAAAAGAAGAGAATAAAAAAGAAGCGAGTGCCACAGAAATAGCAGCACAGCAACAAGCAATAAAACACGAAACAAACGATGCATTAAAAGCGCCTTCTAATAAAACTAAAAAGATGATGGCAAATAATCAAGCACAGCGTTTAGCACAAGCAGCAAAAGGCAAAGCTCAAAAAATGGAACAAGATAGCTCTGTTACGGCTAAAACAAAAGCGCTATTAACTGAACCAGAATTAAAATTTGTGAAAGTTGAACGTGTTCCAAATTTAGTTACAAAGCCTTCAATAAATCAACCAGAAGCACAAATTAAAGACCAACAAACGCATCAGTCAGCACATTTTGATAATGGCGTAATTACGCATGAAGAAAAGTCGATTCAGCAGGATAATTCAACTAAAAATGAACGTAAATCAACACCTAAACAAGCACAACGTGTAGAAAAAGCTAAAAGTAAAATTGATAAACGTACTTTCAATGATTAAATATTTAAAGGTATCTTCATCTATAATTAAGTTATAATGGAGATACCTTTTTACTTTATGCTATTAATATCAGAAAATTCTAAAAATATAGATCGTATGAGGTTGAAGAATAAAAAAAGAATTGTTAAAATAGAGTTTAATATTAATAATTTTATCGCTTTAAAGTGACACTAATTGTTAAAACAGAATTTTGAGGTGAGTATTTATGGGTAATAAATTAGAATCATACAGAGAAGAGATTGTATCGATTAATAATCAAATATTAGATTTGTTGTCCAAACGTGGGGAATTGGCGCAAAAAATTGGTGAAGAAAAATTAAAACAGGGTACGAGAGTTTATGATCCACAACGTGAAAAAGAGATGATAAACGATTTATTAGATCGAAATCAAGGTCCTTTTAATGATAATGTAATTAAACAGTTATTTAAAGAAATTTTTAAAGCGTCCACAGATTTACAAAAATCAGAAAATGAAAAACATTTATATGTATCAAGAAAATTAAAGCCAGAAGATACAGTTGTAACATTTAAAAATGGTGGCATTATTGGAGATGGTAAGAAATCATTTGTTTTTGGTCCATGCTCCGTTGAATCACAAGAACAAGTAGATGCTGTAGCTCGTAATCTTCAACAAAAAGGTGAAAAATTCATACGTGGTGGTGCTTTTAAACCTCGTACATCACCTTATGATTTCCAAGGACTCGGTTTAGAAGGGCTTAAAATATTAAAAAATGTCAAAGAAAAATTTGTATTAAATATTGTTAGTGAAATCGTTAATCCTGCTCACTTTGAACTTGCGGATGATTATTTAGATGTTTTCCAAATTGGTGCACGTAATATGCAAAATTTTGAATTACTAAAAGAAGCTGGTCGTACAAATAAACCTATATTACTAAAACGAGGGCTTTCAGCAACAATTGAAGAATTTACATATGCTGCTGAGTATATTGCCTCTCAAGGAAATAAAAATATAATTTTATGTGAGCGTGGTATTCGCACATATGAAAAAGCTACAAGAAATACATTAGATATTTCTGCAGTACCAATTCTTAAACAAGGTACACATTTACCTGTTATGGTAGATGTAACACATAGTACGGGTAGAAAGGACATTATGTTACCAACTGCAAAGGCAGCATTAGCAGTTGGTGCTGACGGTGTAATGGCCGAAGTTCATCCTAACCCTGCTGTTGCATTGAGTGATAGTGCTCAACAAATGGACTTAGATGAGTTTGACGCATTTTACAGCGAACTTAAACCACTTTCTGAATTATATAATAGCAAAAAGTTAAAATAGTTATTAGCTGAATTCAAGTACCTGTCATATTAATGAATCACTATGGCAGGTATTTATTTTAATTAGTAAATATTTTTTACAGATATGTGAACGAAATTAAAACATATTTAATACATAAGTTTTTTGTGTTAAACTTTGAAAATGAAATGAAAACACGATATAATAATAAATAAACCGCTTACAGGAGGACGCTATGACAGTTACAATTTATGATGTTGCTAGAGAAGCCAGAGTATCCATGGCAACCGTTTCAAGAGTGGTTAACGGTAATCAAAACGTAAAACCAGAAACACGTAAAAAGGTCAATGAAGTGATAAAGCGCTTAAATTATCGACCTAATGCAGTTGCTCGCGGATTAGCTAGTAAACGTACAACAACAGTAGGTGTAATTATTCCAGATATTTCAAATATTTATTATTCACAATTGGCTCGAGGTATAGAAGATATTGCAACGATGTACAAATATCATTCTATTATTTCTAATTCAGATAATGATCCTGAAAAAGAAAAAGAGATATTCAATAATTTATTAAGTAAACAAGTGGACGGTATTATATTCTTAGGTGGTACGATTTCAGATGAGATAAAAGATTTAATAAGTCAATCATCAGTGCCCGTTGTTGTTTCGGGAACAAATGGAAAAGACGATCAAATTGCATCAGTTAATATTGACTTTAAATCGGCTGCCAAAGAAGTGACAGAACAACTTATTCAAAATGGTGCAACTAAGTTTGCGCTTGTTGGTGGAGATTATTCGAAAAAGGCCCAAGATGATGTACTTGATGGCTTAAGCGAGGCTCTAAGGGAGCATCAACTTAAACTTGACGATGCTTTACATCTTACTGGAAAAGAAAGTTATAAAGAAGGTGTACATGCATTTGAACAGTTACAAGGCCATCATCCGGATGCTATTTTAGTCATTAGTGATGAGCAAGCAATTGGAATTTTGCATAGTGCTCAAGACAAAGGTGTGAAAGTCCCTCAAGATTTACAAATTGTAAGTTTTAACAACACGCGTTTAGTTGAGATGGTTAGACCAAAATTATCAAGTGTGATTCAACCATTGTATGATATTGGTGCAGTTGGTATGCGCCTATTAACGAAATATATGAATGACGAGCCTATTGATGAACCTAATGTGATTTTGCCACATAGAATTGAATACAGAGGAACAACAAAATAATTTTGGTGGAAAAATAAAAAATAGTATATAATCTAGTCATAAAATATATGCGAGTTTGGGATATAAATTCCTAAAAACAGCAGTAAGATCATTTTCAATTAGAAAATATCTTGCTGCTGTTCTCTATTTTCACAATATTTCGTATTGAATGGCTTCGCTTTCCTAGGATGCCGTCTCAGCCACCCTAACTTGATTTGTCCGATGGCTTTCTTTTCGAAGGCCTATCTGTTGGGGCCCCACCCCAACTTGCTTTGCTTGGCGAAATGCTTT